>NZ_JBEOVN010000263.1:0-8275 GCF_040295565.1 Streptomyces sp. NPDC002785
CCTGGCTCGACTTCTACAACACTGGACGCCGACACACCGCGCTCGGCGGCCAGCCACCGATCAGCCGACTGTCACGAACGTCATGACCGAGTACACCTAGGACAAGCTCGTCCGCGTCGAGAAGGCCATCGGTCAGCTCCGCCGAGAGCGCGCAGGTGTCTCGACCACGTCCCTCTATGAGAACACCGATGGCCGCCGCCTCGTCCAGGCCACCGTCACCGACAGCAAGAGCCGCCACGACCAAATACCCAGGACGAGCACGAGCGCATCGAGGCATCGCGGCGGGAGCGGGCTCTCAACGCAGAGGAACAACTGACGTGTTTCCAGGCCGAGATCCTCGCTCAACAGCGGCGGATCGGAGAGCTGATGGGCCAGCTTGGCCAGCTCAGGGACGTCGAGCAGCTGGTACCCGGCGAATCCGTCCAACAGCTCACCACCGAGAACACCACCCTCAAGCGCCGCGTCCAGCAGCTGCCCCAGGAACACCGAGCCCTGCAAGAACGCCTCGAAGGCGCCCGCTCCAACCTCCGCTTCTGCGGACAAACTCATCGCCGACCTCGAAATCCAACTCCTCGAACAGGACCAGGCATGACGCCGACCACGCATTCCGCCCCCCGTTAGCTGAGCAAAAGACAAGTCCGGTTTGCCGTTGCAGCTGTGGTCACGCCATGTGACACGAGCGGCGGAACTCCAAGACGCCTGACAACGTCAGGTATTCACCGTCGCAGGAGGTCGAACGGGACTCCCCGCCACAGCGCGCGCACGTCGGAAGTGCCGTCGTCGGCCAAGTAGTCATCCGGAACAGCCCAGACCTTCACTGTGGTGGCATCAGCGGTGACCGAAGGCCAGCCCGGGTCACCGCAGGCTGCGAAGTCGGCCCATGCGCGAAGCATGCGCTGGGACAGGGCTCGGTCCTGTTCGTCGGGGATGCCACCGATGAGGAAGGCGGCGCCGTCCGCGTCCAGGTTGCCGAACGCGAACGGGATGTCGGCGGTGTGCCAGGGCCTGGCCTCGCCGCCAGGAGTTGCGCGTCTGCGGGCGAAGCGGGAGAGATACGCTCGGCCGCCGGCTCTCGCGTGGTACTCGGCAAGCACACTGCTGTACTCGCCGAATGTCGCGTCGCCGAAGAGCGCGAGGTATCGGTCAAGCACCGGAGCATCGGGCGTCAGTGCACGGTAACCAGGGACCAAACGGGCGGGGAGACGAAGGGCCTTGGCGAAGTCCACGAGTTCCGGCTCCGAGGTGACCTCCCGCACGCCTCCGATCTCGTACAGGAACCAGCACTCCTCCAGGGCGTGACACACCAGGAGGTCCACGTCGCGGGATGCGCCGGCAGCGAGCGCGCAGAGCGGATCCACGGGCAGCACATCACCGTCAACGACGGGCTGGAAGACCACCGGGTCGTACGCCTGGATCGCCGTTACGGGATCGTCCGCGCACTGTCCGGCGACCTTGTCGGAGGCAGTCACCAGCTCCTGCGGCGAGGCAGAGAGCAGTCCATCGCCCGTCGGGGCCACCCCGGCCTCGGCCGCGATCCTCGATGCAATCGCCGCGGCGACCTCGACGGTGAAGAAGGCATTGGGCACGCTGTGGGTGATGGCCCTCCGGAACAACCCGCGCGCCTGCTCCATGGCCATCAGGCAGGCGACCGATCCCGCTCCGGCGGAGTGCCCGGCGACCGTGACGTTGTCGGGATCGCCACCGAACGCGGCGATGTTCTCCCGAACCCAGCGCAGAGCGGCTACCTGGTCGAGCAGCCCGCGGTTGTCGGGGAAACCCGGCACGTGTCCGAAGCCCTCGAAGCCGACCCGGTAGTTGCAGCTGACCACGACCACTCCGGCACGGGCGAGCGCGGTACCGTCGAAGTCGGGCTGGGCGGAGGAGCCGAAGGTGTAGGCCCCGCCGTGGATCCAGAACAGCACCGGCAGCGGGCCGCCGCCCAGCTGCTTCTGCACCCACACGTTGGCGGTGAGAATGTCCTCGTCCCCGGGGCGCCACACCGGCGAACCGGGTAGTTCCGCCGACTGCGGCGCGATGGGCCCGAAACCCGTGCAGTCACGCGACGCGCTCCAGCCGACAACAGGCTGCGGCTGACGGAAACGGTTGGGGCCGAAGGGCGCGGCGGCGTACGGGATACCGAGGACAGCTATGACGCCGTCGACCGATCGCCTGCCGCACACACGGCCGCTCGTCGTCCGGAAAACCGACCCTGCCCATGACTTGTCACCCATACGCCACAAGCCTCCCACAGCCTCTTGCAGCTTCGCGAGCGAATTACCACAGGCAACCCGACACGGAAGCCCTCACGTCGCGGACACTTACGTGACGCATTAGTCCAGTCAGCACCCGATCCGGGTGCTCCGAGACTCGGTAAACGGGAGTTCGACCACATGGTGCGCCTCGGCTGGATCCGCTCCCCGCAGTTTATCGAGGTCCGCTTCGGCACGAGCCAGGCGTCGACGTCGCGCTCGACACCACGGCGTCGGTCGACGCGCTGCCCTCCGCGCACCCCGAAGTCGGCCTTGTTGATCCGGTCCACGTGTCCGGCCGGAGGCTCACCGGCGCAGCCGGCGGCCAGGACAAGCCCGGCGGCCAGAACAGCAGCGTGAGATGCGTCGCAGAGAGGAACGGGAAAAGCGCTGTGTGATCACCGCTCGATCATCGGGCTGTGATCACACAGCGAGAGGGACGTTCGGGGAAGGATCACCAGAAGGTGGGTACAGCAGCACTACGGCGGTCCGGGGCACTGGGAGCCGCACGGAACGCTTCAGCAGTGGCGTCGTTCGCTTCAGCCGCAGCTTCCGGCCAATCCGCCGCAACCGTCGTCCCGCGGACCAGCACTGTCTGCGTTCTCCAGGCCGTAGTGCCCAAGTGGTGGCCGATCGACAACGCCTGCCTGGCCGGTTCTCGCGAAGCTCCGACTGGGCTGACCAACGCTCAGTACGGTGCGAACCATGGCGAATCGAGGGACACCCCGCTGCGGATCCACCCCGCCGCAGCCGGTGAACGGCAAGCACGCCCGGCTCACGCAGGCCGGACAGGACGCCATTGAGCGAATGTCGCTGGACGCCGCAGGGGTGCAGCGGTGACCCGGGGGCGGTCGGCCAAGCGGCGAGGACCTGCGGTACGGCGAAAACCCGCAGCGCGCCGCCGTGGCCGGGTGACGAGGCGTCGGGGGCAGGCCGCGCAGATGGACGGCATCGGCGTCCTGGTCGTCGTGCTCGTGGGCGCGTCGGTGGCGGCGGCCGTGCTCCAGTGGCTGGTGGCTCACTGGTGGGTACTGGTACTCCTGACCGTCCTTGTGGCCGGCGCCGTGGCGGGCTGGGTGCGCCGGCGGGCGCAGCGCGCGCAGTGGGAGAGGGTCAGGGCGCGGGGGCTGCGGTATCAGCTCTCGCAGCTTGATGCGCTGGGGCATCGGGATTTCGAGTACGCGGTGCGGGATCTGATGCTGCGGGACGGCTGTGCGGACGCGGTCCAGGTCGGCGGCCGCGGCGACAACGGCGCGGATGTGAAGGCCACCGACCCGACGGGCCGTCGGTGGGTGATCCAGTGCAAGCACCGCAGGGCAGGCTGGGCAGGGTCCGCCGTCGGCACGCCGGACCTCCACGTCCTCAACGGCACCGGCCGCCAGCTGCATGGCGGCGACGTCATCGTCCTGGTGACCAACGGCCGTTTCAGCTCCCACTGCCCGCCGTACGCGAAGTCGCAGCGCCTCCACCTGGTCGACCGGCATGTTCTGGGTGAGTGGGCGGCCGGATCCCGGCCACTGTGGGAAATCCTCCACCGGCTGCCGCCACCCCGCAAACCTTCTCCCCTGTCCTGATCCTGCCCGGCCCGACCAGGGTAGTCACGGGACAGCTTGCGAGATGCTATGCGCAAGCCGGCCCAGAACATTCAGCACTCCCCATCCGAAAGCGGTCGGAGCGAGGACCACCCCCAATGCCAGAACGAGACCACGGTCAGCTTCTCATCGAACCGGCTCCGGGCCTCCGTACGACGACGTAAGCAGAATGACAATGACAGCAAGCGTTGCCCGCCACGTTGATGGTCAACGACCGCCCAGACCTCCCCCACAGCCGTGATCGTCCTCGCTGCAACCCGCGGTGGACGCCCCACTCAGCCCACCTGTCTGCCCCGAGCCAGACAGCGCTGCGCCGCCGTTGCCTGGAGTTGGCGGCAAAGCGTTCCTCCGGCCGGAACTTGCAGATGAACGAACCCGCGGGCACCAGGCCGGCAACGACGGCCCCAGGCGCAAGCGGATCACGCGGTACGGCCCAGCGCCTACGGCTCCCGCGCTCGAACGAAACACCCATCGGGTGTGGCAGTCACTGGACTACCGACGCTCGCCGTGTTCTGCCGGGTACGGTATGTGCACACAAGAACAGCCCGAACACTGGCCTCAAACAAATCAGCAGGACAGGAAGTCGTCGCCCACCGGCCCACCCGCCGGCCTCACCACCGAACACATCACCCCAACCATCCAGACCGTGACCAAAACACCCACCACCGAAGCCGGACGCTCGGCCCGCAGTGGCGCCACGGCGACCACGCGCTGCAGGTCCGCCTGGCCCTCGCCATGAGGCGAACAGCAGGGTAGGCCCTGACGAGTTCGTGCATCGTTGGCATAAGGTCGGGTTCGGCTCATGGTCGGTCTTTTTGGGCAGCGCACAAGATCTGCGCCGAAGAATGGAACGCAGCACATCCCGGCCGAAACGCGGTTCGTCCAGGTCGCCCAGCCGCTCCGCCGTCACTGCGGCGACGAACACGCCTGAAGCAGCAAATGCCAGGGATGGCCGTTCGATCACCGGCCACAGCTGCGGATCACCCGTCATCTCGGACGAGTTCCGGTCCTGCCCCACAGGGGCCTGCCAGATGACGTCGGCTACCACCCCGCTCTGCTCGGTGGAGCCAGATCATCTTCGCGCGTCATGGAACCAAGCTCCCCCGGTACGCCGGTGCCGGTACAACTGCGTGCAGACAGTGCGTCGTTGTCGGTGGGCGAGCCCAGCACCCTCCCAAGCCCTGCTCCGGACCGGCAGCCGTCGCGCCCCGTGGGTCGTCCTCACGGGTGATCAGGGGGAATGCGCGTTGGCCGGCCCGCACGTCGGCGGGCTGGCCGGCTGAGTGCGCGCACCCCCTCCGTCTCGCGTGCGCGCACTCCGTCAAGCGGCGAGGCCCCGGCCAAGGTTCAGTTCTTGACCGGCCACGCCAGCGGGTCCTTGTAGAAGCCCTGGCTCAGTTCGACCGCGGCAGCCTTCTGGCCCTCGGGGATGAGGAAGGCGGTGCAGATCTTCTCCGACTGCCCCGCGCTCACCTTCTTCCCGGTGTCGGGCGCCGGGCAGTTCGGCCACTTGGCCTCGCCCAGGATGACGATGAGTGCCTTGGTGCGCTCGCCCTTGTCCGTCTTGACGACCAAGTCGTCATCCATGTCGCCGACTTCCATGGGCTTGCCGCTCTTGTGGGTGAGGGTGGCCCACACGTACACGGGAACCTTGGGGGCCTCGTCCTTGTCCTTCTCCAAACCGGATTTGTCCATGTCGGCCTTCGTTCCGGTCTGCACCTTCGTGGGCGTGACCGTGAACTTGCTGTCCTTGGACTTCTGCATGGTGCTCTCCTGCGGCGGGCTGGCCTCGCCCAGACGGTAGGTCGTCTTGCCGTCCGACGAGGAGGAGCCAGAACTGTGCCCGCCCTTCCCCGAATCCGAGTCATTGCAGCCGGTCAGCGTCACAGCCAGCGCCAGAGCGCCCACCGCCGCCGGCACGACACGAGTCCATGTGCGCATATCTTCTCGTTCTCCCCGTTAAAGCGTTTCCGTTGCCTGGCTGGGCGGCACATAGCCCCCACAACCGGGCCATAGTTCAGCCGCACATACTGCCAGAGCGGAACCGTCCGCTCGCGGGGAGGGAGTGCTTCGGAACGGCCTTCCAGTCGGGGCTCAGTAGATTACTGCACTCCCATGAAACTCACGGCCACGCCTCGGCCCGCTGTGGTCCGCCCTCCCCCACCAACAGCTTTGGTGACCGGGAGCCAGGAGGGATTCCGTCACAGCCCGGCCAGCGCGACTTCCGGGATGCGCTCGCGATTCCGTTGCGCGTCCGGGCGCAGAGTCGCGCTCGGCAGCGGTCGCCCTGCCCTCGCGGGCGAGCACCACAACCACGCGATCCTCTGCGCCTCCGAGCACTGCGTCGCCACCCATTCTTCGGACATGGCGGTCGCGCTCGCTGCCTTCGACGCCGTCATCTCGTACGAAACCGCGGAGGGGCCGGTTGAGTTGCCGATCGACGAGTTGTATCTACCGGTGGGCGACACCTCGCACGTCGAGACCGCCCTTCCGCCCGGCGCACTGATCACCGGAGTCACGCTGCCGTCGGCCCCGGTCGCCACCCACTCGCGGTACCGAAAGGTGCGCGAGCGCGCCTCGTACGCGTTCGCGATCGGCTCGATTGCCGCCGCGCTCGACGGCCAGGACGATGTCGTACGCGAAGTGCGCCTCGCGTCCCGGCTGTGGCGGGCCCGTGCGGCCGAGCGGGTACTGATCGGCGGCCCGGCGAGCGCAGAGGGGTTCGCCGCCGCGGCGTATGCCGAACTGGCGAACGCCGAGGCGCTTCCCGAGAACGGATACAAGGCTGGGGGCGGCCACGGTGTTACTGGTCAGCTTTGGCGGACAAGTTCGGAGCGCACTCCGAGGCCGCCTGCGGCCTGTCCAACGGTGAGCCTGCCACCGAACCTCCAGTCCCACCTGCTGTCCGATGGCACCGCCTTGAAACCGATTCTCGTAAGTGCCTGAGCAACGATAGGGTCATTACATGATACGTATACGGCAGGCAGGCGAGGACGACATCGCGGAGCTTGTACGCCTGCGCGCGTTGCTGTTTGAAACTCTCGGCGGCGACTTCTTCAACCCCTCATCAGTAGACGACGACTGGCGGCACGCCCTTGCTACGGTGCTGAAGGAACAGTTGACAACGGACGCCGTGCGGATCCTCGTCATGGACGGTGACAACGGCCTTGCCGCGTGTGGCATCGGTACCATCGAACAACGGCTGCCCGGCCCGCACCTGCGCAACGGCCGGATCGGACACGTGATCGGCGTAGTCACCGATCCGGCGTATCGACGGCGCGGTCACAGCCGCACGATCATGCAGGGCCTGGTCGACTGGTTCCGGGAACGGGAGGTCGCCCGAGTGGACCTGTACGCCTCTGCCGACGGCGAACCGCTCTACCGCGCACTTGGCTTCGTCGACCACCCCGACCCCTCGCTGTGCTGGCGTCCGTGACAGGCGACCCGCCGCCTTCAAGAAGCCTTTGTTCTCTGAAGATCGCTCGCCGGAGTCTCACGGGCTGCGGCCGGAACTGAAGGCGTGCCACTCCTTCCTCGACCGGGCGACGCCCTCGTCACCCCCAGCCTGGACCACTACGGGCGGTCCCTACAACGCCTCATCAACATGGTTGCCGAGCCCAGCAAGCGCGGTGTCTGCTTCACCTCGCTGCACGAGAACCTGGACAGCACCACCCCCGGCAGCCGGCTCTTCCACGTCTTCGCCGCCCTGGCCGAGTTGATCCGCAAGCTGATCGTCATCAGCACGGCCGCGGGCCTGGCCGCGGCCCACGCTCGCGGCCGGGTCGGCGGGCGCCCCACCATGGCCACCAAAGAAGTCATGCGCACCGCCCAGGGCCTGTCCCCAAAAGAGCAATCCGAGAGGTGTGGAGAGCGTAGCCCCGGTCCGATCTGGAGCAATGCTCAAGACCTGTGGATCGGTTCCGGGAGGGATGCGGAGGGCGTACCTTCCCGAATGATCCTTGATGGTCATCGAGTAGGCCCGCGTTGCAGCGCGGGTCGGGTAGGCACGCCGTGCTTAGCGTAGTGACTGCAGACGGTTCCGGGGGTCCGGCTCTCAGATCGACGAGATCGTCCGCGAGGGCGCCCGTCGTATGCTTGCCGCCGCAACTGGAAGCGGAAGTCAACCAGTACATAGCGAGTTGGCCGCCGAGACGGACGAGCGGGGCCGCCGCCTGGTCGTCCGCAACGGCCACCACCGACCCCGCACCGTCGTCACCGCGGCAGGTCCCGTCGAGGTCACCGCGCCGCGGGTGAACGACCCGCGCGTGGACGAGGCGACCGACGAGCGCAAGCGGTTCTCCTCCAAGATCCTGCCCTCGTGGTGCCGCAAGTCCCCGAAGATCAGCGAGGTGCTGCCGCTGCTCTACCTGCACGGCCTGTCCTCCGGCGACTTCGTGCCCGCGCTGGAGCAGTTCCTCGGCGGCACGGCCGACC
>NZ_JBEOVN010000264.1:0-8234 GCF_040295565.1 Streptomyces sp. NPDC002785
CGGCCGCCGCCCCCCCCCCCCACCGCGGCCTCGGCAACGGCGGGGTGGGTGTAGAGGGCGTCCTCGACCTGGCGGGAGGCGACGAGGACACCGCCGGAATTGATGACGTCCTTCACCCGGTCGACGACGGTGAAGAAACCCTCCGCGTCACGCACGGCGAGGTCGCCGGAGTGGAACCAGCCGTCGCGGAAGGCCTCCGCGGTCTCCTCGGGCTTGTCCCAGTAGCCCTCGCACAACTGGGGCGAGCGGTAGACCACTTCACCGGCCGTGCCGTCGGGGACCTCCTTGCCGTCCTCGTCCACGACCCGGGCCTCGACGAAGAGGACGGGCCTGCCGCAGGAGTCCATCCGGCCCTCGTGCTCGTCCGGTCCGAGGACGGTGGCGAGCGGGCCGATCTCGCTCTGTCCGAAGCAGTTGTAGAAGGCGAGCGCGGGCAGCCGGTCGCGGAGCCGTTCCAGTACGGGTACGGGCATGATCGACGCGCCGTAGTAAGCCTTGCGCAGCGCGCCGAGTTCGCGGGTGGTGAAGCCGGGGTGCTGGGAGATGCCGATCCAGACGGTCGGCGGCGCGAAAACGCTGTCCGCCTGCCCCGTCTCGACGAGGTCGAGGATCCGGTTCACATCGGGTGCGTCGAGGATGATGTTCACTGCGCCGACCGCGAGGTAGGGCAGCAGGAACACATGCATCTGCGCGGAGTGGTAGAGCGGCAGTGAGTGGACCGGCCGGTCGGTGGCGCGCAGATTGAGCGCCGTGATCGCGCTGACGTACTCGTGGACGAGCGCGCCGTGGGTCATCATCGCGCCCTTGGGGAGTGCGGTGGTGCCCGAGGTGTAGAGCAGTTGTACGAGGTCTTCCGCGGCCGGTTCGCGCTCCGGAGTGAAGGGGCGCGGGGTGGCGGTGGCGTCCAGGAGGGAGTCCGGTGCGTCGCGCAGCGCGCGTCTGGAGAACGCGGCCGGAATCCGGTCGGCCAGGTCCGGGTCGGTGAGGACGAGGGTGCTGCCGGACTGTTCGAGGATGTACATGAGGTCGTCGCCGGTGAGGTTCTGGTTGACCGGCACGTGGACCAGGCCCGCACGGGCACAGGCGAGGTAGCCGATCAGATACGCGTCGGAGTTGTGCGCGTAGGAGGCGACCCGGTCGCCGGGGTGCAGCCAGTGCTCGCCGGTGAGGACCGCCGCGGCGGTACTGACGGCCGTGTCGAGTTCCGCGTAGGTCCAGGACCTCTCCGCGTACCGCAGGGCAGTGCTCGCGGGGGTGCGCCGGGCGCTGCGGGCCACGACATCATCGACTGTGCTGCTCCGTACACCTGTCATGGCGTGATCCTGTGCGGCCGGAACCCGGTGGTCAAGGGGTCGGGTACCGGTCGGGATGTTGACAGGGGTGCTGGGGTGCCGGCTGAGTGGCGAACGCGGCGGCACCACTGACCGGCTGTGATCGGCCTTTGTCCGCCCGTGGGGCGGTCGGGGGCCGATCGTGACCAGCACCATATGGGCGCCGCCGAGGCCGAGTTGGAGCCGTCCGGAGGAGAAGCAGTTCGTTCACGTGTTGCGGGCGCGGGTGGCGAGCAGCATGGCCAGGACGCAAGGCACGAGCAGCAGCCCGAAGGCGGCGCCGTAGCCGACGGTGTCGGTCGGGCCGGCGCCCAGGCAGGCATTGGAGAGGCGGTTCCTGTTCGCAGAACCGCCTAGTGCGTCGTCCGCCGCCGCCCGGTTGATCACCGATCGGTATCCGGTGGGCACGCGTCTGCGGCTGAGGCCTACAGAGCAACCGGACACCGGTGCTCGTGAATTCAAGCTCACCCAGAAGGTGCCCGCCGACCGGCAGGGACCCGTTCAGGGCCTGACCACGGCCCGGCGGAGCCGAGGATGTGGAGGCTGCCCAGGGGGCGGTCCTGATGGGTGACCAAAGTGGTCAGGGTGTCGGCCCAAAGGGCGACGAGCAGGTCGAGGCGGGGCTGTCGCACCAGGTTTCGTGGGGCCGTGGCGCGCAGCCGGTAACGCCCTTCGGCGCCGCTCAGCGAGCAGTGGACCGCGTCTGCGACCAGGTAGGTCCACGACCGTAGGAGCCAGCCGTCCGGCACCGCAGGCGGACCCGAGTAGTCGAACACGAACGCCGGGCTGGGTGGCGTGGGGCGTTCGTGGGGGTGGCGGTGCTCCCGGTACCGGCGGGCCAGGAGCTCCGCCGCCGTGACGGACGGGCCGAGGTCGAGTGAGTCTGCGACAAGACACGGCTGCGACCAGGCCGCGGTGCTGCCCACTTTGGCGCAGCCGTTGTCGGTCAGAACGGCGAGGTCGGCGCTCGGGCGCATGTCCGGGGCACGGAGCATGACATGCAGGGCGAGGTGGGCGGCTGCGGCGGGGGAGCGGATGACCGCGTGCTCGCAGAGCTCGGACGGGAGACGGTACGCGGCCGACGCCGCGGGCTCAGGGGGCGGAATGCAGGGAATCAGGGCGTTGCCGTCGTCCGCCCCGGCAGGAGGTGTCGGCGCGGCGCGCCGGGGCCGGTCCTGAGGAGCGTCCGGCAGCCTTCGGGCGATGTCCGCCAACAGGCGAGTGATCGCCGCCGAGCCGGCCGTTTCGACGCTGCCGACGATGCGCAGTTCCGGGCCGTCCCAGGACACGCCGACCTCGGCGCGCAGGCCGTTCGCCGTCAGCCCCCAGTCTCCGGAGGTGGTGCGGTGCCACTCGGCCGTTGTCGGCGTGCCGGGAGGTGCGGGTGGGGCGTGCACGGCTCCCAGGGCTTCTCGGACTGCGTCGCGCAGATCGGCGGGACCTGCGGCGGGTATGTGTGCCCGGGCCTCCGAGGAACGGGCGTTTCCCGGAGGTGTGCCAGTGTCGGTCATGGGCGGTGCTCCTCGGTGTGGGGCGGTCGTCTCATCGGTCTCGGACAGTGACGTCGCTGTCATGGCCCACCGGGTCCCCGCCGCGGATCGGGCCGTCGTGGACGTTTTCGGCGCGCAGACCGCCTCGATGGAGGAGACCGCGCACCAGGCCGGGACGGATCAGCTGTTCGAGACGGACACAGCGTTCGCTCAGCCGAAGCCCACGGAGCGTTGCCCCGCCGACTTGAAACTCGGTTCCCACCAGCGGTTTGAGCGCGTCTTCCATGGCCCGCCTTCCGTGAAGCTGTGTTCGGCCGTCGACGTTAGCGCAGGGACACCTGCTGGAAACAGCGCTTCTGAGCCGTTGGACGCGCCGCCTCGTCCCTTCGGTCGCCGCCGCTTCGTTCCCGTTCCCGCCGTGGGGCCCGTCGGTGACGGACCATCAGAAATTCACGCGGACACTACGAGCGCCCTTCGTCGTGGTGTGCTCCGGTTCGGGCAACGGTGTCGCCGGCCTGGCCCGAGTGAAGTCGTTGGGTGCCCGGGCAGACGTCCGTCGGTGCCGGGCAGGCGCGATGGCGCGGCCCCGCGCACGACCCGGTATCCGGGCGGGCAGTGGTTCACAACGCTCGCTGGTGCCCTTCCCAGTACGGGTCACGCAGCCGCCTCTTGTACAGCTTGCCGTTGGGATCGCGGGGCATCTCCTCAATGAAGTCGATACTCCTGGGGCGCTTGTACCCGGCCAGATGGTGTTCGCAGTGGCGCAGGATCTCGGCGGCCAGCGTGTCCCCCGCCTCGTGTGTCCCGGCCGGTTCGACGACCGCCTTGACCTCCTCGCCCCAGTCGGGATGCGGGATGCCGAAGACGGCCACGTCGGCGACCGCGGGGTGGCTGAGGAGGGCGCCCTCGATCTCGGCGGGGTAGATGTTGACACCACCGGAGATGATCATGTCGATCTTGCGGTCGCGGAGGAAGAGCCAGCCGTCCTCGTCGAGGATGCCCAGGTCGCCGACGGTGAAGAAGTCGCCGATGCGGTTCTTGTTCGTCTTGGTCTCGTCCTTGTGGTAGCTGAAGCCGCCGGTGTTCATCTTCATGTAGACAGTGCCGAGTTCGCCGGGCGGCAGGCGGTTGCCGTCGTCGTCGAAGACGGCGAGTTCGCTGATCGGCCAGGCCCGGCCGACCGTGCCCGGTTTCTTCAGCCAGTCCTCCGCGGTGGCGAAGGCGCCGCCGCCCTCGCTGGCCGCGTAGTACTCCTCGACGCACCGCCCCCACCAGTCGATCATGGCGCGTTTGACGTGGTCGGGGCAGGGCGCCGCACCGTGGATGGCGTGGCGCATGGCTGTGACGTCGTATCCCCGCTTCACCTCGTCGGGGAGGGCGAGGAGGCGGTGGAACTGGGTCGGGACCATGTGCGTGTGTGTGCAGCGGTGGGTGTCGATGAGCCGCAGCATCTCCTCGGGCGTCCACTTGTCCATCAGGACCAGCGGGTGCCCGATGTGCAGGGACGCGCCTGCGAACTGGAGGACGGCCGTGTGGTAGAGCGGCGAGCAGACCAGATGGACGTTGTCGTCGAAGGGTTTGATGCCGAAGATGCCGAGGAACCCGCCGAGGTGGCTCTCCTCGGGGAGCTTGCCGGAGAGCGGACGGCGAATGCCGCGCGGGCGGCCGGTGGTGCCCGAGGTGTAGTTCATGACCCAGCCGAGGGTGCGGGCCTCGGGGGGTGCGTCGGGCTGTCCTTCGAGCAGTTCGGCGTACGGGCGGAAGCCGTCGACCGTTCCCACGGCATAGCGGTGGCTTGCCGGGAGCTTCGCCTCGTCTGCGGCCCCGGTCGCCGTCTGGGCGAACCGCTCGTGGGCGATGAGCACCTTGGCACCCGAGTCGGAGACGATCCAGGCGATCTCGGGACCGACGAAGTGGTGGTTGACGGGGACGAGATAGAAGCCCGCCTGGCAGGCGGCGAGGTAGGCGGTGAAGAACTCGACACCGTTGGGCAGGACGACCGCGAAGGCGTCGCCCGTTCGGAGCCCGGCCGCGCGCAGTCCGTGGACGAGGCGGTTGGCTGCGGCGTGCAGCCGGCCCGCGGTCCACCTCTCGCCGTCGGGTGCGATGAGGACCGTACGGCCGGGATCGGCGGCGGCCTGGGCCCAGAAGCCGTTGGGCGGCAGATTCATGAGGCGCTCCGTCCGGCGATGCGGTTGATCCGGTCGACTGCCCGCTCGAAGCCGCGGGTCAGGTCGTCGAAGACGGCCTGCACACTGCGTTCGCTGTTCATCCGGCCGACGATCTGGCCGACCGGGGTGCCGAGCAGCGCACCGGTCTCGTACTTCTGGATACGGGAGACGGCTTCGGCGACCAGCAGCCCCTGGAGCGGCATGGGCAGCGTGCCGGGGCCCGACGGGTCGTCCCAGGCGTCGGTCCATTCGGTACGGAGCTGGCGTGCGGGTTTGCCGGTGAGCGCGCGGGAGCGGACGGTGTCGCCGGAGCCCGCGGCAAGGAGTTTGCGGGTCAGCGCGCGGGAGTGGAGGTCGGCCTCTTGTGTGGTCAGCCAGAGTGAGCCGAGCCAGACACCCTGGGCGCCGAGGGCGAGTCCGGCGGCGATCTGCTCTCCGCTGCCGATGCCGCCGGCGGCGAGGACAGGGAGCGGTCCCACGGCGTCGACCACGTCCGGGACCAGGACCATGGAGGCGATCTCGCCGGTGTGGCCGCCCGCCTCGTACCCCTGGGCGACGACTATGTCGATGCCCGCGTCCGCGTGGTGGCGGGCGTGTCTGGCACTTCCGGCGAGCGCTGCGACGAGAACGTCCTGGTCATGGGCGCGTTGGACGACGTCGGCGGGCGGCGACCCGAGGGCGTTGGCGAGAAGTCTGATGGGGTGGTCGAAGGCAACGTCGAGCTGATTGCGGGCGACTTCCTCCATCCACCCGGTGATGCGCCAGCCGGACGCCTCACCCTCGGCGAGTTGCGGTACGCCGTGCTTGGCCAGGGTGTCCTGGACGAACTGGCGGTGTCCGGCCGGAATCATCGCCTCGATGTCGGCCTCGGTCACTCCCTCCACCTTCTTCGCGGGCATGACGACGTCGAGACCGTACGGCTTGCCGTCGGTGTGCTCCTGCATCCAGTCGAGGTCACGTGCGAGGTCGCCGGGGGCGGTGTAGCGGACCGCGCCGAGTACGCCGAATCCGCCGGCCCTGGTGATGGCCGCGGCCACCGCGGGGAACGGCGTGAAGCCGAAGATGGCGTGCTCGACTCCCAGTTTCTTGCTCAGCTCCGTCTCCATGGGGCGCAGGATGCCGCAGCCTGACATCCGAGGGAAGAGATTCTCTGATGCAGTGTCAGATTCTTTGTCGCGCCGGGGGCCTCCGCGGCGGCAGTGGCGACAGTAATCTCTGCGGCGGCAGGAAGTTTCATCGTCGGACTAAATTTCGAAAGTTACTTTCGCGCAGCAGGAAGGGGTTCCGGATGACCGAGGACGCGGCCGGCAGAGGGATCAGCCGACGCAGGCTGGGCGGTGGGATGCTGGCCCTGGGCGGAGCACTCGCCCTGGCGCCGATTCCGTTCGCGGAACGGGCGTCGGCCATGGAGTCGGGGGCGGGGTCGTCGGGTATGCACGCAGGGACCGGGACGAGCGCGGCATCCAGGCAGGCACGGCCGACGCTGCGGCGCGGATCCGCCGCCCGTGCCGGGTTGTTGCAGGGGCCTTTGGATCAATTGGTCGTCGACGCGGAGAAGTTCCTCTCCGACTCCCCCAAACACCCTTGGTACGCCGGTGCGGTGCTGCTCGCCGGGCGGGGCGGCACGGTGGCGCTGCACCACCCGATCGGGAAGGCCGTGCGCTACGCGGCGTACGACGAGAAGACCGACACCGGGGTGGAGTTCCCGCCCGACCAGCAGATCGCCATGGCCGAGGACACGGTCTTCGACCTGGCTTCGGTGTCGAAGCTGTTCACCTCGATACTGGCCGTGCAGCAGATCGAGCGCGGAACGCTGGAGCTGGAGTCGAAGGTTGCCTCGTATCTGCCCGATTTCGCCGGTCACGGCAAGCAGGACATCACGATCCGTCAGCTCCTCACGCATACGTCGGGCTTCCGTGCCTGGATTCCGCTGTACAAGGCACCGACGCGGGAGGGAAAGCTGGAGCTGCTCTGGAACGAGGCGCCTGCCAACCCGCCCGGCACGGTCTACCTCTACTCCGACCTCAATCTGATCTCGCTGCAACTGGTGCTGGAGAAGATCACCGGCCGCACGCAGGATGTCCTGCTCCGTGAGCAGATCACTGCTCCGCTCGGTATGCACCGCACCCGGTACAACCCACCGGCCTCCTGGAAGCCGAAGATCGCCGCAACCGAGGATGCCCGGCTCCCCTGGTCCGGCCTCGACCGCGGACTGGTCTGGGGCGAGGTGCACGACGAGAACGCGTACGGCCTGGACGGCGTGGCGGGCCATGCCGGAGTCTTCTCCTGCGCCTGGGACCTCGCGATCCTCGCCCGCACGCTGCTCAACGGCGGCGTCTACGGCCGCGCGAGGATTCTCTCCGCGGAATCGGTGGACCTGCTGTTCACGGACTTCAACACCTCTTTCCCCGGCGATGCGCACGGACTCGGCTTCGAGCTCTACCAGCACTGGTACATGGGGGCGATGGCAACCCCTCGTACCGCAGGCCACACCGGCTTCACCGGCACCAGTCTGGTCCTGGACCCCACAACCGACTCGTTCCTCATCGTCCTCGGAAACTCGGTGCACCCGGTGCGCAGCTGGCGCTCCGGCAGCGCGCCGCGCGTCGCCACCGCCAACCAGATGGCGCGCGCCGTCGCGGTCCGTCCCGCCCGGGGACGTACGGCGTGGTTCTCGGGACTGGCGAGCGCCACCAGCGCAACGCTCACGCTGCCCGCGCTGCGTCTCGCGTCATCGCGGACCCGGCTGAGCTCAGCCCTCTGGTGGGACACCGAGCCCGGGTCCGATTTCCTCTTCCTGGAGGCGTCGGCGGACACCGGGGCGACCTGGCAGCCGGTGCCGTTCACCACCGTACCGATGGCCGATCAGCACCACCCGGAGTCCGAACCGCATCCGACGGGCTCGCTCTCCGGCTGGTCCGGCCGGGTCTGGCACCGTCTCGACGCGGACCTGGCCGCATGGCGCGGCAAGGAGGTGCGGCTTCGGTGGCGGTACGCCACGGATCAGTTGTACGTCGGACGCGGGGTGTACGTGGACGCAGTCCGGGTCGAGGACGGCAACCGGACGGTCTTCGATGAGAGCCGGTCCGGCGATGCCGCGGGCATCGAGGCACTGGGATGGACGGTTTCGGCGGACTGAGAAGGACGAAACGGGCCGCGGCCGGCCGCCGCGGGTTGTCGGCGGGCTGCCGAGCGAGCCATTGGCCGTCCGTGCCGGGGAAGGGCCGTCCCCCTTCCCCGGC
>NZ_JBEOVN010000265.1:0-8169 GCF_040295565.1 Streptomyces sp. NPDC002785
CTTTGTTGTGGCCCAGCTCCTCCGTCTGTTTGCCGCCCGGGGCGACGGGGGGGGGGGGGTGGGGGGCGACCCCCCCCCCCCCGCCGCCCCGCTCCTTCTCCCACCCCCCATGTGCCGGTCGGTCTTAGCCTTCTGACCATGACTTCGACGAAGACCCCTGACGTATGGCTGCCGTTTCCCGCCGACGAGATCGAAGGGCTCCCCGAGGGTTTCAACTACCGCTTCTGGGACGCCGAGCAGGACTACCCGGCAGACCCGGCCGACTGCGCCTTCTACGTCGTGCCGTACATGAAGGATCCCCAGATCGTGGTCCGTCCGCTCGCCGGCATGGCACAGGTCCGGATCGTGCAGACGCTCACTGCGGGCATCGATCATGTCGAGCCGGGGCTCGGTCTGCTGCCGGCCGGGGTACGGCTGTGCAATGCCAAGGGGGTTCACGAGGCGTCGACCGCGGAGCTCGCCCTCGCCCTGATCCTCGCTTCCCTGCGCGGCTTCCCCGGGTTCGTCCACGGCCAGGACAAGGAGGAGTGGCGGGCCGGCTTCTACCCCGCGCTCGCCGACAAGTCCGTGCTGATCGTGGGATACGGATCGATCGGGGCCGCCATCGAGGACCGGCTCGTGCCCTTCGAGTGCGCGCGGGTGGCGCGCGTCGCACGCTCTGCACGGACAACAGCACGCGGACCCGTACACACACTCGACGACCTGCCCGCCCTCCTGCCCGAAGCCGACGTCGTCGTGCTGTCCACCCCGCTGAACCCGTCCACGCAAGGGCTGGTGGGCGCGGAGTTCCTCGCCGCGATGCCGGACGGAGCGCTGCTCGTGAACGTCGCACGGGGCGGCGTCGTCGACACCAAGTCGCTGCTGCTCGAACTCGAGTCCGGCCGACTGTGCGCCGCCCTCGATGTCACCGAGCCGGAACCGCTGCCCGCCGGCCATCCTCTCTGGCATGCTCCGAACGTCCTGATCACTCCTCATGTGGGCGGCAGCACCTCGGCGTTCCTGCCGCGTGCCGAGCGTCTGGTGGCCGGACAGCTGAGCCGGTTCGCCGCGGGGGAGCCGGTGCGGAACGTCGTACGCACCACCGGTTGACCACGCTGCGGGTCCGCTCGGCTGCATACCGTTCGGCAAACCCCCTGGTCGTCACGGAGAGTAGATGAACTATGTCCCTGCGTGACCAGTCTGGTGTATCGTCCCGAAAGGGGCGCTGCGCCGAGGAAAGGGCTGCGCCGGGGGGACGTAACGCGTGAGGGGGCGACGGGTGACGTACGGCCGATGGGTGAACGATCCGGCACCGCAGGGCAGTCGACGGCGACTGGGGCCTGTTCCTGGTTTCCCGTCGTCCGCCCGCAGGGCGGGCGTCGCGGCGTCCGGTGTGTGCCATCGCAGGGCGGAGGGCCACCCTCATGCTTGGACAAGTCAGACAATGCGGCAAGGAGGTCCCCTCTGCTCGAGCGAAGCCGCGAGCTTGGGGGAGTGCGAGCCGGGCGTCGCGACGCGGACGGGAAACCCGGAACAGGCCCCAGCCGGGTGCCGGGTGCGCGCGCACCCGGCGGCGTCGGGTGCGCCCCGGTGAGCGCGCCGGCCGACGCCCTCGGGGCGTTCCTCTCCCGGCGGTCGATCGCCGGCGGTGCGTCCGCACTGGTGTCGCAGGTCCTGGTCGGCCTCGTCTGCGGCGGATACGCGGTGGGGGCGGCCCTCGACTGGGGTTCTTCGGAACTGGCGCTCGTCATGGGGGATTTCGGCCTCAGCGCAGCCGCGCTGATCGCGTCCGTCTCCTGCTTCTTCTACGCGCGGACCGGCGGTGACCGGTTCCAGCCCGCCTGGCTGCTGTTCTCGCTCTCCTCGCTCATGGCCGCAGGGGGCAATGCGGTCTGGGGCTGGTACGAGGTCGTGCTCGAGCGCCGGGTGCCCAGCCCCTCCCTCGCCGACGCCTTCTTCCTCTGCTTCGCACCGCCCGCCATCGTCGGGCTGCTCGTCCTCGCCAAACGCCCCGTCACCCGGGCCGGCTGGGTCTGTCTCGCACTGGACTCCTGGCTGATCGGCGGATCGCTCCTCACGCTCTCCTGGAGCCTTGCCCTCGCCCACACCGCGCATCTCCCGGATGCCGAGGGCGCGAGCGTGGCCTGCGCGGCGCTCGCGCTGGCCTATCCGCTGCTCGACATCGTGCTGGTCTCCATGGTGCTGGCCCTCCACTTCCGGCTGCCCAACGTCAACCGCTGCGCGGTGAACACCGCCATTGCCGCACTCGCCCTGACGGTCCTGTCCGACGCCCTGTTCACCTCCCCGCTGCTGCGCCAGGCCTACCACTCCGGCCAGTTGCTGGACGCGGGCTGGTTCGCCGGTTCCCTGCTCCTCGCGTACGCACCCTGGTGCGCGAACGGCGCAACGGACGATGCCCTCCCACCACGGGGTGCGCCGCGCTCCACCAGCCGCCCCATCGCGGGATCGCTGGCCGCGCTGACGCCGTATCTCGCCGCCGCCGTCTGCACCCTCGGCATTCTCTACAACGTCATCGAGGACCGCCGGGTGGACCGCGTCGTGGTCTTCACCGGCTGCACGGTGGTGCTCGCCCTGGTTGTCCGGCAGGGCATCATGCTCGTCGACAACATCGCCCTCACCCAGGAGCTGGCGCAGAAGGAGAACCACTTCCGCTCCCTGGTGCAGGGCTCCAGCGATGTCATCATGATCGCCGCCCCCACCGGCGTCCTGCGCTATGTCAGCCCCGCCGCCGCGGGGGTGTACGGGCGCGATGCCGACGACCTGGTCGGCGCCGAGCTCGCCTCGATCATCCACCCCGAGGACCTGGGACGGGTGGTCCACGAGGTGCGCCGATTCCTCGCCGCCTCTCCGGGTGAGGAGCCCACCACCCGGATCGAGTGCCGTTTCAGATCCGGTACGGGCGACTGGCTCAATGTCGAATCCACGGTCAACCGCCACCAGGGCGGGCTGATCCTCAACAGCCGCGATGTGACCGAAAGGGTCCGGCTGCAGGCCCAGTTGCAGCACAACGCCGAGCACGACCCGCTCACCGACCTGCCCAACCGCGCCCTGTTCACCGAGCGGGTCCGCCAGGCCCTCGGCGGCCGCCGCTCGGGCGACCCCGGCACCGCCGTGCTCTTCATCGACCTCGACGGCTTCAAGGCGGTCAACGACCGCCTCGGCCACCAGGCGGGCGACGAGCTCCTCATCCAGGCCGCCCGCCGCCTCCATGAGTCCGTACGGGCCGGCGACACCGCGGCCCGCCTCGGGGGTGACGAATTCGCGACCATCATCCTCGGCGACGGCATCCGCGACCAGTCCGCCCGGGAATGCCAGGTCCGCGAGATCGCCGACCGGCTGCGCCTCACCCTCTCCCAGCCGTACCGCATCGGCGCCGGTGAGGTCCGGGTCGCCGCGTCCATCGGGGTCGCCTTCGCCGAGCCCGGCATCTCTCCGAGCGACCTCATGCGCAACGCCGATCTCGCCATGTACCGCGCCAAGGCCGGCGGTAAGGACCGCGTCGAGCTGTACGCCCCGCAGATGCAGGCCGAAGTCGTACGCCGCTCCGAGCTGGCGGCCCGGCTGCGTACCGCCCTGCGAGACGGTGAGTTCGCCCTGCTTCACCAGCCCGTGGTACATCTCGCCAGCGGGGCCGTCGCCGCCGTCGCCGCCCAGGCCCGCTGGCGCTCCGCCCAGGGCATCCTGTTCACCCCGGCCGAATTCCTCCGCGTCGCCGAGGACGGCGACCGCACCGCCGAACTCGGCCGCTGGCTCCTCGAAGCGGCCGTCGAGCAGGCCGCCGACCGGGCCAGGGCCGGCCATCCGGTCTCCGTCGCCGTGCGGCTCTCCGCCCGCAGGCTCCTCGACAAGGGGATGCCGTTCGGCTCCGTCGAGGCGCTGCTCACCCGGCACAGCCTGCCCTCCGGCGCCCTGATGATCGAGGTCGCCGACAGCGACCCCCGGATCTCCTTCGACGAACTCGAACAGCGTCTCGTCGCGCTGCGACGGCTCGGCGTCCGTATCGCGCTCGACGGCTTCGGCAGTGGCTACGCCGCGATCAACGCGCTGCGCCGGCTCCCCATCGACGTACTGAAACTGGACCGCGGTCTCGTCGAGGGTGTCGTGGAATCCGCCCGGCTGCACAAGATCACCAGCGGACTCCTGCGCATCGCCTGCGACCTCGGCATGCAGTCCGTGGCAGATGGTGTCGACCTACCGGAGCAGGTCCTCGCACTGCGCGCCATGGGCTGTACGCACGGCCAGGGAATGGCCTTCTCCGGGCCGCTCGACGAGTACCGGCTGCGCCGCGTCCTGGCCCGCGGTGAGTACCCGGTGCCCGGCGGTGCCACTGCCCAGCCGGTTCTGACCGGCGGCTCGATCCCACTCCTCAGCGGCTCACATGTTGAGACGCCCGTCCCACCCGCTTGACACGTCGCATGCGCCGGAGAGAGGGTCAATGTCATGCGCACCCGAATTCTCGTACTTGGAAAGCGCGTCGGCTGAAGCAGAGTCCGTCACTGACACTCTGCAGACCACACCGACGCGCTCCCCTCGCTTGCCTCATGGCACGAGGGGTTTTTTGTTGCACTAACACCAGGCAAATCCTCGCAAAATACCCGCAAAAACCCTCAGCTTCGAGAAGAGAATGCCGATGACCGAGCAGGCCACAGGGGCCCACCATCCCCAGCCGCGGGCCCGTAACGGCGGATCGTCCGCCGCCACCGTTGAGCACGTCACGGGCGCGCAGTCCCTCATCCGGTCTCTCGAGGAGGTGGGGGCCGACACGGTATTCGGCATCCCCGGCGGCGCCATCCTTCCGGCGTACGACCCGATGATGGACTCCACCCGGGTCCGTCATGTGCTGGTCCGTCACGAGCAGGGCGCCGGACACGCCGCCACCGGTTATGCACAGGCCACCGGCAAGGTCGGCGTCTGCATGGCCACCTCGGGCCCCGGCGCCACCAACCTGGTCACACCGATCGCCGACGCCCACATGGACTCCGTCCCGCTGGTCGCGATCACCGGCCAGGTCGCCTCCAAGGCCATCGGCACGGACGCCTTCCAGGAAGCCGACATCTGCGGCATCACGATGCCGGTCACCAAGCACAACTTCCTGGTCACCAAGGCCGAGGACATCCCGCACACGATCGCCGAGGCCTTCCACATCGCCTCCACCGGCCGTCCGGGCCCCGTCCTCGTCGACATCGCCAAGGACGCCCTGCAGGCGCAGACCACGTTCAGCTGGCCGCCCACCCAGGACCTGCCCGGCTACCGCCCGGTCACCAAGCCGCACGCCAAGCAGATCCGCGAAGCCGCCAAGCTGATCACTCAGGCCAAGCGTCCGGTGCTGTACGTCGGCGGCGGTGTCATCAAGGCGGGGGCCACCGCCGAACTGAAGGTCCTCGCAGAGCTCACCAAAGCGCCCGTCACCACCACACTGATGGCGCTCGGCGCATTCCCCGACAGCCACCCGCTGCACGTCGGAATGCCGGGCATGCACGGTGCGGTCACCGCCGTCACCGCGCTGCAGAAGGCCGACCTGATCGTCGCCCTCGGAGCCCGATTCGACGACCGCGTCACCGGCAAGCTGGACAGCTTCGCCCCGTACGCCAAGATCGTCCACGCCGACATCGACCCCGCCGAGATCGGCAAGAACCGCGCCGCCGACGTCCCGATCGTGGGCGATGCCCGCGAGGTCCTGGCCGACCTGGTCCAGGCCGTCCAGACCGAGCACACCGAGGGCCACGTCGGCGACTATGCCGCCTGGTGGAAGGACCTCAACCGCTGGCGCGACACCTACCCGCTCGGCTACGACCTGCCCGAGGACGGCAGCCTCTCGCCGCAGCAGGTCATCCAGCGCATCGGTCAGCTCGCCCCCGAGGGCACGATCTTCGCGGCGGGCGTCGGCCAGCACCAGATGTGGGCCTCGCACTTCATCCAGTACGAGCAGCCCGCCACCTGGCTGAACTCCGGCGGCGCCGGAACGATGGGCTACGCGGTCCCGGCCGCGATGGGCGCCAAGGCCGGCATGCCGGACCGTACGGTCTGGGCGATCGACGGCGACGGCTGCTTCCAGATGACCAACCAGGAACTCACCACCTGCGCGCTCAACAACATCCCGATCAAGGTCGCCATCATCAACAACGGCGCCCTCGGGATGGTCCGCCAGTGGCAGACCCTGTTCTACAACCAGCGGTACTCCAACACCGTGCTGCACTCCGGCGCCGACACCCAGGGTGTCCCGGCGAAGGGCACCCGCGTCCCGGACTTCGTCAAGCTGTCCGAGGCCATGGGCTGCTACGCGATCCGCTGCGAGGACCCGGCCGACCTGGACAAGGTCATCGAAGAGGCCAATTCCATCAACGACCGCCCCGTCGTGATCGACTTCATCGTCCACGAGGACGCCATGGTGTGGCCGATGGTTGCCGCCGGTACGTCCAACGACGAGGTCATGGCCGCCCGCGGGGTCCGCCCCGACTTCGGCGACAACGAAGACGACTGAGAGACAGAGAGAGACCGACTCCATGTCCACCAAGCACACGCTCTCCGTCCTGGTCGAGAACAAGCCCGGTGTCCTCGCCCGGATCACCGCCCTGTTCTCCCGCCGCGGCTTCAACATCGACTCGCTCGCGGTGGGTACCACCGAACACCCCGACATCTCGCGCATCACCATCGTCGTCAGTGTCGAGGACCTGCCTCTCGAGCAGGTGACCAAACAGCTCAACAAGCTGGTGAACGTCCTGAAGATCGTCGAACTCGAGCCGTCCGCTGCGATCCAGCGTGAGCTCGTCCTGGTGAAGGTCCGCGCCGACAACGAGACCCGTTCCCAGATCGTCGAGATCGTCCAGCTGTTCCGCGCCAAGACCGTGGACGTCTCCCCGGAGGCCGTCACGATCGAGGCGACCGGCGGCGCCGACAAGCTGGAGGCCATGCTCAAGATGCTGGAGCAGTACGGCATCAAGGAGCTGGTCCAGTCCGGCACCATCGCCATAGGGCGCGGCGCGCGCTCGATCACCGACCGTTCGCTGCGCGCCCTCGACCGTTCGGCCTAGTCACAGCCACTTCGCCGCTCGTATGGCGAGACCCGAAAACGTATCTGACGCACCCCGCCGTACGGTGGGACGCAACACCTGCACACCAAGGAGAGACCCAGTGGCCGAGCTGTTCTACGACGACGATGCCGACCTGTCCATCATCCAGGGCCGCAAGGTCGCGGTCATCGGCTACGGCAGCCAGGGCCACGCCCACGCGCTGTCGCTGCGTGACTCGGGTGTCGACGTCCGTGTCGGTCTGCACGAGGGCTCCAAGTCCAAGGCCAAGGCCGAGGAGCAGGGGCTGCGCGTGGTGACCCCGTCCGAGGCCGCCGCCGAGGCCGACGTCATCATGATCCTCGTCCCGGACCCGATCCAGGCCCAGGTCTACGAGGAGTCCATCAAGGACAACCTCAAGGAAGGCGACGCGCTGTTCTTCGGCCACGGCCTGAACATCCGCTTCGACTTCATCAAGCCGCCGGCCAATGTCGACGTCTGCATGGTCGCCCCGAAGGGCCCGGGCCACCTGGTCCGCCGTCAGTACGAGGAGGGCCGCGGCGTTCCGTGCATCGTGGCCGTCGAGCAGGACGCCTCGGGCAACGGCCTGGCGCTCGCCCTGTCGTACGCGAAGGGCATCGGCGGCACCCGCGCCGGCGTCATCAAGACGACCTTCACCGAGGAGACCGAGACCGACCTGTTCGGTGAGCAGGCCGTCCTCTGCGGTGGCACCGCCGCCCTGGTCAAGGCCGGTTTCGAGACCCTGACCGAGGCCGGTTACCAGCCCGAGATCGCGT
This sequence comes from Streptomyces sp. NPDC002785, assembly GCF_040295565.1. NCBI lineage: Bacteria > Bacillati > Actinomycetota > Actinomycetes > Kitasatosporales > Streptomycetaceae > Streptomyces > Streptomyces sp. NPDC002785. The sequence continues at coordinate 7,805 of NZ_JBEOVN010000265.1, forward strand.
ACTTCGAGTGCCTGCACGAGCTGAAGCTCATCGTGGACCTCATGTACGAGGGCGGCCTGGAGAAGATGCGCTGGTCCATCTCGGAGACCGCCGAGTGGGGCGACTACGTCACCGGCCCGCGGATCATCACGGACGCCACCAAGGCCGAGATGAAGAAGGTCCTCACGGAGATCCAGGACGGCACCTTCGCCAAGAACTGGATGGCCGAGTACCACAACGGTCTGCCCAAGTACAACGAGTACAAGAAGGCGGACAGCGACCACCTCCTGGAGACCACCGGCCGTGAGCTGCGCAAGCTCATGAGCTGGGTCAACGACGAGGACGCGTAACACCGGCGCCTCGGGGGGCGGGTCCGAGACCCGCCC
>NZ_JBEOVN010000266.1:0-8148 GCF_040295565.1 Streptomyces sp. NPDC002785
CCCTCCTGGCCACCTGGACCGGCGCCTGCTCGATATGCGGCCAACCCGCACCCAAACCAGAACCACACCACAGGACCTAACAAAGCCCTACTAGTTGATCGCCTTGATCAGTTCGCCATTGGTGGTGTCACCGCTGAGCTCCCAGAAGAAGGTGCCGCCCAGCCCTTGCTGGTTCTTGTAGTTCATCTTGGTGGCGATGGTGGCCGGGGTGTCGTAGCTCCACCAGTCGGTGCCGCAGTGCGCGTACGCCGTACCGGCGACGGTGCCGGTCGCGGGGCAGCTGTTCTTGAGGACCTTGTAGTCCTCGATGCCCGCCTCGTACGTGCCGGGTGCCGCGCCGGTCGCGGTGCCGCCGGGCGCGTCCTGGGTGACGCCGCTCCAGCCGCGGCCGTAGAAGCCGATGCCGAGCAGCAGCTTCGACGCGGGGACGCCCTGCGCCCTCAGCTTGTTGACGGCGGCCTCGCTGTTGAAGCCCTCCTTCGGAATGCCGCTGTAGGCGGTCAGCGGGGAGTGCGGGGCGGTCGGCCCCTTCACGTCCCATGCGCCGAAGAAGTCGTACGTCATCGGGTTGTACCAGTCGACGTACTGTGCCGCGCCGCCGTAGTCGACGGCGTCCAGCTTGCCGCCCTCGGAGCCGTCGGCGGAGATGGCCGAGGTGACCAGGTTGCCGGCACCGAACTTGGCGCGCAGCGCGGCCAGCAGGTTGCCGTAGGCGTCCCGTCCGCTGGTGTCGCAGGTCAGACCGCAGGCGTTGGGGTACTCCCAGTCGATGTCGATGCCGTCGAAGACATCGGCCCAACGGGGGTCCTCCACCAGGTTGTAGCAGGACTCGGCGAACGCGGCCGGGTTCTTCGCCGCCTCACCGAAGCCGCCGGACCACGTCCAGCCGCCGAACGACCAGATGATTTTGAGGTTCGGGTGCAGCTTCTTCAGCTTGCGCAGCTGGTTGAAGTTGCCGCGCAGCGGCTGGTCCCAGGTGTCGGCGACGCCGTCGACCGACTGGTCGGCCGCGTACGCCTTGTCGTAGTCGGCGTACGCGTCGCCGATCGCGCACTTGCCGCCGGTGACATTGCCGAAGGCGTAGTTGATGTGCGTGAGCTTGTCGGCCGAGCCCGATGTCTCGATGTTCTCGACGTGGTAATTGCGCTGGTAGACACCCCAGTTGGCGAAGTATCCGACCACCTTGCCGCCGGCCGCTGTGGGGGCTGGTGCGGGGGCCACGGCCTGCGTGGTGGTGGGGGTCGCGCCGGCCGACGCGGTGCCTGCGGCACCCAGCAGGGCGGCGCCGAGGGCGACGGTACAGGCGGCTGCGGCGAGCGCCCGGAAGCGGGCGCGGGGACTGTGCGGTCCGAACATCTTTGTCTCCTCGTGGGGGAGGGAACTCGGTGGTGGGGGGTGCTGTCGGCCGTCGCGTAGACTTGGCATGAACGCGGAAAGGCCGCTTCCGGTGGAACCGTAGATGGACTAGACCAGTTGGGTCAATGGTTCGGACCAATTCCGATGACGGCTCCGCTCGCCGCCGAGTCGCTCCGTCACCCCGTGACGGATATCGTCCGATCGGGCATACTCGAGCCGCTACAGCCGCTGGCCAGCGACTCTCGTAATCCGGGAGGCCGGTATCGGTTGGGCAAGCAGTGCTTCTCCGGGCCGTGCCCGGAAGCCCCCCGGCGGCGCCGCCCACACCCCCCGCGCGCGACCGTCGCAACGCCCGACAGGGAGGAGAGCGCCGTCATGACCGACCGTGCCCCGCATTTGGTGGAACGCCGTCTGCCCACCGAGGAGTCCAGGCAACTCGTCGCGCTCGTCCGCGACATCGCCCAGCGAGAGATCGCGCCGCGGGCGGCCGAGGAGGAGGACGCGGGCCGGTTCCCGCGCGAAGTCTTCACTCTGCTCTCGGAGTCCGGACTGCTCGGACTGCCGTACGACTCCGCCCACGGCGGTGGTGACCAGCCGTACGAGGTCTACCTCCAGGTCCTCGAAGAGCTCGCGGCCGCCCGGCTCACCATCGGTCTCGGTGTCAGCGTCCACTCCCTCGCCTGCCACGCGCTCGCGGGGTACGGCACCAAGGAGCAGCAGGCCGAACACCTCCCGGCGATGCTGGGAGGGGGCCTGCTGGGCGCCTACTGCCTTTCCGAGCCCGCCTCGGGCTCCGATGCCGCCTCGCTCCGGACGAAGGCCGTACGGGACGGCGACGACTGGGTCATCACCGGCACCAAGGCATGGATCACCCACGGCGGCATCGCCGACTTCTACACGGTCCTGGCCCGCACCGGGGTCGAGGGCGCCCGCGGCATCACCGCCTTCCTGGTCCCCGGCAACGCCGAGGGGCTGAACGCGGCCGCCCCCGAGAAGAAGATGGGCATGAAGGGCTCGCCCACCGCCCAGCTGAACTTCGACGGCGTACGCGTCGCCGACGCCCGCCGGATCGGCGAGGAGGGGCAGGGCTTCGCGATCGCCCTGTCCGCGCTCGACTCCGGGCGTCTGGGTATTGCCGCCTGCGCGATCGGCGTCGCCCAGGCCGCCCTGAGCGAGGCCGTCGCCTACGCCACCGGGCGGCAGCAGTTCGGCCGGCCCATCGCGGACTTCCAGGGCCTGCGCTTCATGCTTGCCGACATGGCCACCCAGATCGAGGCGGGCCGGGCGCTCTACCTGGAGGCGGCCCGGCTGCGCGACGAGGGTAAGCCCTTCTCGCGCCAGGCGGCCATGGCCAAGCTGTTCTGCACGGACGCGGCCATGCGGGTGACCACCGACGCGGTCCAGGTGCTCGGCGGATACGGCTACACCCTGGACTTCCCCGTCGAGCGGCTGATGCGCGAGGCCAAGGTGCTGCAGATCGTCGAAGGCACCAATCAGATCCAGCGGATGGTCATCGCGCGCCACCTCGCGGGTCCTGAGACGCGCTGACCCGCAGCGGCCGCTTCGACCACACGGGCGTCGTCATGATCCGGTTCCACTCCTGGTCATGGCGGCCCGGCAGGGTCTGTCCCGTGCTCTCCCAATGACGCAGCAGGGACCGGTAGATGGGCGGATCGGTGGAGTGCGGCGCCGGTCGCGGCGTGGACCGGGGAGGCGTGGGCTGCGGCACCGGCTGTGATCCGGGATGCGGAACCGATTCTTCGGCGGTCGGAGCGGCTGGACGGCGGCGACCGGGACCGGCCGTTGAGTGCAGCAGGGTCATGCCTGGCCAACGGTGCGGGGCGGGCCTGGGTCACTGCCCGGCGGATTCGAGAGCCCGTTCGCCGGGTTCCCGGGCGGCGGAGTCTCTCCGGCCGAGGGCACCACGCCGGCCGGGCCGTCGTGGTGCAGCGCAGATGTGTCGGATGAGCCCGGATGCGTCCGGGCCGTCCGGCGTAGGTGCGGAAAGGGCCCTCAGGCGGCGTCGCGCCGCATCTGCGGCACCCGCAGCGGGCGCGAGCCGGGGCCACCGGCGTGCGAGAACGGCTGCATTCGCCAGTCGAGCCCCTGAGGGAGTGTCAACAGCAGGGCCGTCTCCTGCTCCTGGAGGCCGAGCGACTCGTCGGCGGGCCGCGCCCGGGACGCCGCGCGGCCGGTACCGGCGCAGACCGTCAGAACGAACGGGTTCCACGGAGTCGGGCACAGCGCGTGCTCCGGCAGTACGTCCTCGTCCGCCAGCAGCGCGATCGGCTGCGCGCAGTCCGGGCAGATCACCCGGTACATCTCGAACATGTCGTACACGTCGGGAACGCTGTCCTCGACCGGATCGACGGGATCCGGTTCGGTACGTACGGTGAGCTTCAGGCTCTGCATGGGAAATTCCCCCCTCGGGTGGGCCGACAAGGCGCCACGGCCTCGACCACAGCAAGCACTTCCCGTCGCGCATCGGCCGTAACCGCGAGGGGGCCGGCTACCCACTCGTAAGTCTGTGGCATTCGTCACATGTCCGCGGCAGGTGCCCTTCGGGAGCCCTCATCGCTGTGCCTGGAGGGACCTGGGGCAATAGGTTGATCCACATGGAGGAGCTGGACCGACAGATCGTGGATTTGCTCGTCAAGGACGGGCGGATGAGCTACACCGACCTGGGCAAGGCCACGGGCCTGTCCACCTCGGCGGTTCATCAGCGCGTCCGCAGGCTGGAGCAGCGCGGGGTGATCCGGGGCTATGCCGCGGTCGTCGACCCCGAGGCCGTCGGCCTGCCGCTCACCGCGTTCATCTCGGTGAAGCCCTTCGACCCGAGCGCGCCGGACGACATCGCGGAGCGGCTCGCGGGCGTCCCGGAGCTGGAGGCGTGTCACAGCGTCGCGGGTGACGAGAACTACATCCTCAAGGTGCGTGTCGCGACCCCGCTGGAGCTGGAGCACCTGCTCAGCCGGATCCGTTCGCTGGCCGGTGTCTCCACCCGGACCACCGTCGTACTCTCCACGCCGTACGAGGCCCGGCCCCCGCAGATCTGAGGGGGCCGCGGAACGCGTGGGTACGGGCAGGCGCGAGACTGGTCCCATGACCGAGAGCACCGCCCCCCAGAGCGAACACCGCACCGTGCTGCTGCGCGGTGGAGACGTCCACAGCCCCGCCGACCCCTTCGCCACCGCCATGGTGGTCGAACGCGGCCATGTCGCCTGGGTGGGTTCGGAAGGGGCCGCCGACGCCTTCGCGAGCGGCGTCGACGAAGTGATCGACCTCGAAGGCGCGCTGGTCACCCCCGCGTTCACCGACGCCCACGTCCACACCACGTCGACCGGCCTGGCCCTCACCGGCCTCGACCTCTCCGGTGCCCGGAACCTCGACGAGGCACTCGGTCTGCTGCGCGCGTACGTGGCGGAGCACCCCGCGGACCGGGTCGTCCTCGGCCACGGCTGGGACGCCACACGCTGGCCGGAGCGACGCCCGCCGTCGCGCGGCGAGCTCGACGCGGCCGCCGGTGGACGGCCGGTCTACCTGCCCCGTATCGATGTGCACTCCGCGGTCGTCACCACCGCCCTGCTCGACCTGGTCCCGGGCGTCACCGAGCTGACCGGGTACCACCCCGACGCCCCGCTGACCGGCGCCGCCCACCACGCGGTGCGCTCCGCGGCACACGGCGCCGTCTCGCCGCAGCAGCGCGTCGACGCCCGGCGCACCGCCCTGCGCCACGCCGCGTCGCTCGGCATCGGCGCCGTCCACGAGTGCGGCGGTCCCGACATCTCCGACGAGGAGGACTTCGTCGCGCTGCTCAAGCTCGCCGCCGCAGAGAGCGGACCGCGGGTCTTCGGCTACTGGGCCGAGCAGGTCGGCGACGAGAAGGACGCCCGTCGCATCCGCGAACTCGGTGCGATCGGCGCGGCCGGGGACCTCTTCGTCGACGGCTCGCTCGGCTCGCACACCGCCTGCCTGCACGAGCCGTACGCCGACGGTCCGGCCGGAAACACGGGCACCGCCCACCTGGACGCGGCGCGGATCGCCGCCCATGTCACCGTCTGCACCGAGGCCGGGCTGCAGGCAGGCTTCCACGCCATCGGCGACGCGGCGGTCTCCGCCGTCGTGGAGGGCGTCCGGGCAGCCTCCGACACGCTCGGCCTGGCCCGGATCCGGGCCGCCCGGCACCGTGTCGAGCACGCCGAGATGCTCACCCCCGAGACCGTCGCCGCCTTCGCGGAGCTGGGTCTGACCGCCTCCGTGCAGCCTGCCTTCGACGCGGCCTGGGGCGGCGAGGAGGGCATGTACGCGCAGCGGCTGGGTGCCGAGCGGGCCAGGACCCTCAACCCGTACGCGGCGCTCCTGCGGGCCGGTGTACCCCTGGCCTTCGGCTCGGACAGCCCCGTGACGCCGCTGGACCCGTGGGGGACCGTACGAGCCGCCGCCTTCCATCGCACGCCCGAGCACCGGATCTCCGTGCGGGCCGGCTTCACTGCCCACACCAGGGGCGGCTGGCGGGCCGTCGGCCGCGACGACGCGGGGATCCTGGTACCCGGCGCCCCGGCCGACTACGCGATCTGGCGCACCGCTGACCTGGTGGTCCAGGCCCCGGACGACCGTGTCGCCCGCTGGTCGACCGACCCGAGGTCGGGAACGCCCGGCCTGCCGGATCTCACCCCGGGTGCCGAGCTCCCGGTCTGCCTGAGCACCGTGGTCTTCGGACAAACTGTCTACGTGCGGCCGAACGAGTGACGTCCGGACATTTCGTACGCCGATCGAAGGTGCCCCTGCTCCGCCGCGACCTGCGGATCTTCGCTACTGACCAGGCAAGTTCCGCAAACATTGCAGGCCAGGCGGCTATTGACAGAACGCGCCCACCGGCCGGTAGGTTCGGCCGAGTCCACCACAGGACGTCCGACCGGTTGAACCTCCACGCAGTCGTCGAACGCCGCTGGGTCATGGGGTGGTGTGCCGCACCGGTGCACCACCACTGGCAGCCAGGTTCAGCGCCCGCGCCTCGGGGCAGAGGGAAGGATTCAGCCGGACGGTAGGTGTGACCCGGGTGGGGCCCGGACGTTCAGTAGACAACGGCTCTAGGGCGACCCGCAGCCAGCGGGTACCAGGTCGGCCCGAAGGGCGCTGGGCCCCCATCCGTAGTTCCCGTCGGTTCCCGTCAGGGGGTCTGTCCGTACTTCCCTCCTTCTGTCCGTGGCGGTGCCCGGCCCTGTCCGACCGCGTCGGTATCGGGCCCTGCCCGCTGGATAAGGTGGGCACCTGCGTACAGACTTAAGGGGCGGTAAGTGAACGACGGCGGTCAGAGGCGATACGGCCCGCTCGGCAGAACCTTGGTGATCATTCCGACCTACAACGAGGCCGAGAACATCAAGCTGATCGTGAGCCGGGTGCGCGCCGCTGTGCCGGAAGCCGACATCCTGGTCGCCGACGACAACAGCCCCGACGGCACCGGCAAGGTCGCCGACGAGCTCGCCTCGGCCGACGACCAGGTCCAGGTGCTGCACCGCAAGGGCAAGGAAGGGCTGGGCGCGGCGTACCTTGCGGGCTTCGGCTGGGGCATCGAGCACGGTTACGGCGTGCTCGTGGAGATGGACGCCGACGGTTCCCATCAGCCCGAGGAACTGCCCCGGCTGCTCACCGCGCTCAAGGGCGCCGACCTGGTGCTCGGCTCCCGCTGGGTGCCGGGCGGGCGGGTGGTCAACTGGCCCAAGTCCCGGGAAATGATCTCCCGCGGCGGCAGCACGTACTCCCGGCTCCTCCTCGGGCTGCAGACCAGGGACGTCACGGGCGGCTACCGGGCCTTCCGCGCCGAGACCCTGGCGGGCATCGGCCTCGACCGGGTCGCCTCGCAGGGCTACTGCTTCCAGGTCGACCTGGCCCGTCGTGCCATCGACGCCGGGTATCACGTCGTCGAGGTCCCGATCACCTTCGTGGACCGCGAGATCGGCGACTCGAAGATGAGCCGCGACATCCTGGTCGAGGCGCTCTGGCGAGTCACCTCCTGGGGTGTCACCTCCCGTACGAACCGGGTCCTCGGCCGCAAGGCGACCTGAGCCACGGAGGGCGGCGGGTGCCGGTCTGCCGCTCATGATCCCCCCATACGCAGATCGGACGCCCGTACGGGCACACTGGGGACCATGACGACCGGCACACCGCCCCCGACCGCCCCGAGGCGCTCACGCGCCCGTACCTTCGTCCCCCTCGCCATCGCCGCCTGGGCGGTGCTGGAGATCTGGCTGCTCACCGTCGTGGCCGAAACGGCGGGCGGGTTCACCGTGCTGCTGCTCCTGGTGGCGGGGATCGTGCTCGGCGCCGCGGTGATGAAGCGGGCCGGCCGCCGGGCCTTCCGCAATCTCACCGAGACGCTCCAGCAGATGCCGGGGCAGCCCGGGGCTGCCCCTCCGCAGGCCGCACCTTCGGGCAGCAAGGGCAACGGCTTCCTGATGCTGGCCGGGCTGCTGCTGATGATCCCGGGGGTCGTCTCGGACGTGGCGGGGCTTCTGCTGCTCGCGCCGCCGGTCCGTTCAATGCTGGGACGGTACACGGAGCGGTCGCTGGAGCGCCGGATGCGTGCCGCCGGCCCCGGCAGCCTCTCCGATGCCTTCCAGCAGGCCCGTATTCACCGGCCGGACGGAAAGATTGTGCAGGGTGAGGTCATCCGCCAGGACGGCACGCAGCCGGGCCCCCGCCCCGACGATGCCCCCCGGCCGCCGCTGACTCCCTGACGCCGGACCGCGACGCGACAGAGCCGCGGGCTGTGACACACGCTCGGTGTGTCAC
>NZ_JBEOVN010000267.1:0-8142 GCF_040295565.1 Streptomyces sp. NPDC002785
ACCAGGGGAGGCCCCATCCGCTTCCTTCCTCCGCCTTGCAATCGAAGCCGCACGACGCCGCTCGCTGATCCGCTCCCTATCGTGGGGGAGGTCGTTACGCCTTCACGGGAGCCGGGGCCTGGGGCCCCGGCCCGCCGGTTCCGCGGCTCCGCACATGAGCGTGTGCGCCCCCGCTCGGCCCGGCACCCGTGGTGGTGCCGGGCCTCACTCCTGCGGCGGCCGCCACCGCCGATGCGTCATCACCTGTTCAGGGACTCGTGCTCGTCCGTCCGGTGCCGCGGCTGGGCCCGGCCCGCCCGATGGGCCGCCACCGGCCTCGTGACGGGCGCCTGCTTCCCCAGCCGGACATTGCGCAGCAGGGCGGCGGCCAGGACCGCCATCAGGACGAGCAGCCCGGAGGCTGTGTACATCGCCACCTGCAGACCATGGGTGAAAGCCTCACGCGCGGCCGCGGCCAGCTCCCGGCCCAGCTCGTCCGGCAGTCGGCCTGCCGTGTCCAGTGCGCCGCCGAGTGTGTCGCGCGCCGAGTCCAGGGCAGAGGCCTCCAGCCTCTGGGGGGCGCTGTCCTTGAGATCGGCCCGGTAGACGGTCGTGCCGACACTGCCCAGTACGGAAATGCCGAGCGCGCCGCCCAACTCGGTGGCGATCTGCGAGAGTCCGGAGACGGTGCCCGCCTTCTCCGGTGGGGCGGTGGCGATGATCATGTCCGAGGAAACGGTCAGAACCAGCGTGATGCCGCCGGCCATCGTCGCCGTGCCCGCCACCAGTGCCGCGACTCCCAAACCGCCGTCCAGCCGGCCCAGGACGACGAACCCGGCGGCTCCGATCAGCAGGCCGAGCCCGACGACGAACGCGGGACGGACCTTGCGGACAAGCCGCGGGGCCAGCGCGGCGGCCGTCATCGCGGCGCCGGCCGCCGGAAGTGCGTACAGACCGGCGACCAGCGGGCGCACGCCCGCCACCATTTGGAGGTACTGGATGGTGAAGAGGCTGGAGCCGACCATCGCGAAGACGCCCAGCGTATTGGCGGCGATCGACGCGGTGAAGCCACGGTTGCCGAACAGCTTGACGTCGAGCATCGGCTCGGTCAGTGAACGCTGCCTGCGGATGAAGGCGTATCCGACGGCCAGGCCGACCAGGATGGCCGAGACGGGCAGCCGACTCGGACCGTCCTGGGCGATGTGCTGCACGCCGTAGATCGTGGGGAGCATGGCCCCCAGCGACATCACCGCGCTGACCAGGTCGAACCTGCCCGGATTCGGGTCGCGGGACTCGGGGAGCATCAGCGGGGCCAGCACGATCAGCAGCGCCATGACCGGCAGGTTCACGAGGAAGACCGCGCCCCACCAGAAGTGTTCCAGGATCGCGCCGCCCATCAGCGGGCCGAGCATGGCGCCACCGGCGAACGCGCCGGTCCACACCGCGATGGCCACCCTGCGCTTTTCCGCGTTGTGGAACATGTTGCGGATCAGGGAGAGCGTCGAGGGCATCAGGGTCGCGCCACCGACACCGAGCAGCGCACGGGTCGCGATGAGCATGCCCGCGCTGGTGGAGTACGCGGCCAGCACGGAGGCGGTGCCGAACGCGGCGGCGCCGAACATGAGCAGCTTCCGGCGGCCGATCCGGTCTCCGAGCGTGCCCATCGTCAGCAGCAGGCCGGCCAGCATGAGCGGATAGATGTCGAAGATCCACAGCAACTGCGAGCTGCTCGGCTCCAGCGAGTTGCTGATGAAGGGCAGTGCGTAGGACAGGACGTGCATGTCCAGGGAGACGAGCAGGACGGGAAGTACCAGAACGGCAAGGCCGGTCCAGGCCTTCCGGTCGGCAGATTGCGTGTCTGCGTTCATGGCGGTGCAGCATACGCACGTCCTATACGTTCGTCTAGTACGGAAGTCCTAGATGCTTGTATAGGACGCTTGTTCCGGACGGACGTATGAGCCGGGTTACGGTGGCGCCGTGGGAAATCGCGAAGACTTGCTGGCAGGTGCCAAGAAATGCCTCTACGAGAAGGGGTACGCCCGGACGACGGCCCGCGACATCGTTGCCGCCTCGGGCGTCGGTCTTGCCTCGATCGGCTACCACTTCGGTTCGAAGGAGGCCTTGCTCAGTGAGGCTGTGATGGAGTCGTTCGAAGAGTGGGGGGACGAGCTCAGGGATCTCCTGGCCGACACCGCACGGGCGGAACCCGTCAACCTCGACGCGGCGTGGGAGCGGGTGTCAGGCTTCTTCGTCTCGCACCGGCCGCTGCTGCTAGCCGGCATCGAGGCATTTGCCCAGGCCAATCGGGTACCCGGGTTGCGTGAGCAGCTCGCGGAGGCTTATGAACGGGCACGGATGAATCTCGCGCTGCCGCTCAGGCTGGAAACGGCCGGTGTGAGTGACGAGAAGGCGGAGCGAGCTGTCGGCTCCTTCCATCTCGCCGTGATCTCCGGCCTCGGTCTTCAGTGGCTGCTCGACCCGGAGGGCTCCCCTTCGGGGGCCGAACTGGCGCAGGCGATGCGGCTTTTCGTCAAAGCGGCAGACGCCGGATGAGCAGGGGGTGTCGGCAGCTCGCGGGTGCGGGTGCGGCCCGTGGCCGACGTCATCTCCGCGCCGGGTGGAGGAACTCCGGGCAGCCGGTCGGGTCGGGCAGCGCCGACCCGCCGGACCCGTTCAGAGGTTGAGCGAGGCGAGCACGGCCAGCACCCGCCGATTGTCGTCGCACGACTGCGCCAGACCGAGCTTCGCGAAGATGCTGTTGGTGTGCTTGCTCACCGATTTCTCGGAGATGTACAGCTGCCGGGCGATCGCGGCATTGCTCCGGCCCTCGGCCATCAGACCCAGCACCTCTCGTTCCCGTCCGGTGAGCGACTGCATCGGCTCCTGTGCGGACGTCTTGTTCAGCAGCTGGGACACGACCAAGCTGTCCATCGCTGTCCCGCCGGCCGCCACCCGCCGTACGGAGTCGACGAATTCACTCACCTCGAAGACCCGGTCCTTGAGCAGATAACCGATGCCGCCGCGGTGGTCGGAGAGCAGCTCCCGCGCGTACAGGTGCTCCACATGCTGGGACAGCACCAGAACCGGAAGACCCGGCACCTGCTTACGTGCCTTCGTCACCGCCTGCAGCCCCTCGTCGGTGAAGGTCGGCGGCAGCCGCACGTCGACGACCGCGACGTCCGGCCGGTGTTCGAGCAACGCCCGCAGCAGGTCGGGGCCGTTGTCCACCGCCTCGACGACCTCGAAGCCGTTGGCCGTCAGCAACTGGATGATGCCCTCCCGGAGGAGGGCGAGATCTTCGGCAATCACAACACGCATGGCATCTCCATGGTCACGGTGGTGGGTCCGCCCACCGGGCTGTCGAGGTCAAGAGTTCCGTCGAACGTGGCGAGCCGGCGCTGGAGTCCGTGGAGTCCGCCGCCCGTCCTGAGTACCGCCCCGCCGCTCCCGTCGTCGCCGACGGTGACGGACAGCAACCCGTCACTGTGCCGCAGCCGCACCCACGCCGAGACGGCCCCACTGTGCTTCACCACATTCGTGAGTGTCTCGGCGACCGCGAAATATCCGGTGGACTCCACCGGGCCCTGAGGCCGGCCCGGCAGATCGCTGTCGACCTCCACCGGGATCGGCAGGTCCAGCGCCAGGGCCCGGATGGCGCCGTCGAGACCACGCTCGGCGAGGACCGGGGGATGAATGCCGCGGACCAGGTTCCGCAGCTCGGCCAGTGCCTGACTGTTCGCCTTGCGGGCGTCCCGCAGCAGCCGGTACGCGGTGGCGGGGTCCTCCTTGAACGCCTGGTCGGCCAGCCCCAGTTTGAGCCCGACCGCCACCAGTCGGGCTTGCGCGCCGTCGTGCAGATCCCGCTCGATCCGGCGCAGCTCGGCCGCCTGCGCGTCCACCGCCTCGGAGCGGGTTTCGGTCAGCTGTGCCACCCGCAGCGAGAGCAGGGTCTTCTCGGTCGGCGCCAGCAGTCTGTGCGTGAACCGGGAATGCAGCCGCAGCAGCCGTGTTCCCGACCAGAAGCCGAAGAACAGGAAAGCCAGCCCTTGGAAGAAGGCCAGGACCGACGTGTACGTACTGTGCACCGGCCAGGTCAGCGCGTATCCGTAGGTGTCGTCCATCAGCGGCCAGAACAGCGGAGTCGCCACCACCCCGTGGATGCCGTAGACGATCATCCAAACCGGCAACAGGCCGGCCAGCAGGCCGACGGGTATGTTGGCCGTCATCCACAGCAGGTCGCGCCAGGTCGCCGGATCGGTGAGCAGGGACCGCGTGCGGCGCAGACTGCTGGGCAGATCCAGCGGCTCGAAGTTCTGGTCCGTGTGCGGACGGTAGGGCGAGGCGATCGGGACCGAGCACCACTCGCCGGCGAAACGGCGGTGCAGATCCGCCAGGTTCCGCACCGCGACGGTGATGATCGGCAACGTGAGGATCCCGACGCCCAGCGGGATCAGCGACAGTGACACGACCGAAAGGATCACCAGCGGATAGCAGCCCAGCTGCGAGACGATGGAAAGAGCAAGGCCTCGTCTGGCGGCCACCAGACCGGTGCTCAGCCAGGGGCGGAAATCGGCACGCAGCCAGGGACATATTTGACGGCCACGCCGGCGGACCGCATGTATCGCACCCGGCCAGTGAGTAGTCCGCACGTACAAGTCCCGCTCTTCAGGGCCCGGATGGGCGATCTCGGCAGAACACCGCACGCGGTGTACGAGTGACCGGCGTGCGGGCCCCGCACCCGGTCTCGGTGATGAAGGGGTGAACCCTTCGAACACATTAGTCGTCGCCGGTGGGGCCGTACGCCGATCACCGCTGGGAAGTAGGGTTTTCTCCCCCTTGGAGAGGGGGCTTACCCAGGTTCCGGCGCGGCTTCCCGTGGCCCAGACTTCGAGGCATGACCACTGAACTTGCGATGGCGACGGAAGCACCGTCGGCCAAGGCGACCGGCGGCAGTGATTTCGCCCAACTGAGCCGCCGTATAACCGACGAAGGGCTGCTCGACCGGCGCGCTGTGTACTACGCGGTGCGGTTCACCCTCGTCGGCCTGGCCTTCGTCGGCGGCGGGGTCGCCCTCTTCGCACTGGGAGACACCTGGCTGCAACTGGTGCTGGCCGCGGTCATGGCCGTCGTATTCGCACAGGTTGGCCTGCTCTCCCACGACCTGGCACACCGGCAGGTCTTCAGCAGCCGTCGGGCAAGCGAGATCGGCGGCCGGATCGCCGCCAACCTCTGCATGGGCATGAGTTACGGCTGGTGGATGAACAAGCACAACCGCCACCACGCCAACCCCAACCACGAGGAGCGGGATCCGGACGTCGCCCCCGACATCCTGGTGTGGTCCCAGCGCCAGGCGCGCTTCGCCACGGGCGTGGCGAAGTTCATCGGCAGGCGGCAGGCCTACCTCTTCCTCCCGCTGCTGACGCTGGAGGGCCTCAACCTCAGCTTCAACAGCTTCAAGGCACTGCGCAGCCCCACGATGAAGCGCCCGTTCCTCGAAGGCGCCCTGCTCGTCGCCCACTTCGTCGCATACTTCGGCCTCGTCTTCGCCGCGCTGTCTCCCGGCAAGGCGTTCGCCTTCATCGCGGTTCATCAGGCGCTCCTCGGCATCTACATGGGCAGCGTCTTCGCGCCCAACCACAAGGGCATGCTCATGGTGACCCCGGACATGCGGCTCGACTTCCTGCGCCGCCAGGTGCTGACGTCCCGCAACGTACGCGGCGGCGTCCTCACGGACGTGCTCATGGGCGGACTGAACTACCAGATCGAGCACCACCTCTTCCCGAGCATGCCGTGCCCCGCGTTGGGCCGTGCCCAGCAGATCACCATGGAGTTCTGCGCGGAGAAAGGCATCCCCTACTACGAGGTCGGCCTGCTCAAGTCGTACAGCGAGATCCTCCGCCACCTGCACCGCACCGGCGAGCCGATCCGCGAGGCCGGCTGAGGCCGGAGACGCCCCCGGACGACTCATCGGTGTACGGCCGCCCCGGGCGGCCGTACACCGATGGACGCGTACGGTGTGACCAACCGTTCTCAGTGCCGGTAGAAGATCCGGTCCGCGTACTCCGTCGTGACGCGCCCGTTCCACTCATGTCCGCCGTCGACGTTTCCCGACCGCAGCAACGGCGGTTCCACCCCGCGTTCCACGAGCTGCTCCGCCGCGGCGGCCATCATCGCCTGCATCACCGCGCTGGTGACGACCGTCGAAGCGGGCGCGAACGGTGCCTCGATCCCGTCGGCGGTCAGCTCCGCGTCGCCGATGGAGATCTTGCTGTCCAGCACGATGTCGCAGTGGTCCCGCAGGAAGCCGCCCGAGCTGTGCCGGGACCGGGTGCCGTCCGCGTACGCCACCGAAGTGACGCCGATGACCTTCAGGCCGAGCGCCCGCGCATTCATCGCCATTTCCACCGGAAGCGCGTTGCGCCCGGAGAGCGAGATGATCACGAGGACGTCGCCCGCCCTGGCCGGGCTGGAGTCGAGCACCGCGCCCGCCAGCCCGTCGACCCGTTCCAGGGCCGAGCCGAGGGTCGCCGGCATGACGTCGACGCCGACCGTCCCCGGCACGGTCAGCAGGTTCATCAGGGCGAGTCCGCCCGCCCGGTAGACGACGTCCTGCGCGGCGAGCGAGGAGTGCCCGGCGCCGAAGGTGAAGAGCCTGCCGCCCGCGGCGACGGTGTCGGCGATCGCGGCACCGGCGGCCGCGATGTTGCCGGACTCCTCGTCGCGTACGCGCTCCAGCAGGCCGATCGCTGCGTCGAAGAACTGACCGGCCAGTTTGCTGTCACTCATCGAGGAGGCCCTTTCCGGCGGGGAGGATTGTCCGTGGGGTGTCGGTGCCGCGGATCACGTTGCGGTCTGGACCAGTGGCCTGTCAATACCGACCGCGCCGCTCCGCTCCACGGTGTTCGGTCGGCACGGCACGGTTGTCAGCGGTATGCGTCAGAATTGGGGGAGGGCCAGCGCACGACGTTTTTCATGTCACAGCATCGAGGGGCACGAATGTCCGGACTGATCGACACCACGGAGATGTATCTCCGCACCATCCTCGAACTCGAAGAGGAAGGTGTGGTCCCCATGCGCGCCCGTATTGCGGAACGGCTGGACCAGAGCGGTCCGACGGTCAGCCAGACGGTGGCGCGCATGGAGCGCGACGGTCTGGTGCAGGTCGCGGGTGACCGCCACCTGGAGCTGACCGACGAGGGGCGCCGCCTCGCGACCCGCGTCATGCGCAAGCACCGGCTCGCCGAGTGCCTGCTCGTCGACGTGATCGGCCTGGAGTGGGAGCAGGTCCACGCCGAGGCATGCCGCTGGGAGCATGTGATGAGCGAGGCCGTGGAGCGGCGGGTGCTGGAGCTGCTGCGCCACCCGACGGAGTCCCCGTACGGGAATCCGATCCCGGGCCTGGAGGAGCTGGGCGAGAAGGCCGAGGCCGACCCGTTCATCGACGAGGGCATGGTGAGCCTGTCGGAGCTCGACCCGGGCACCGAGGGCAAGACGGTGGTCGTGCGCCGGATCGGCGAGCCGATCCAGACGGACGCCCAGCTCATGTACACGCTGCGGCGGGCGGGTGTTCAGCCCGGCTCCGTGGTCAGCGTGACCCAGTCGCCCGGCGGAGTGCTGGTCGGCAGCAGTGGCGAGGCGGCGGAGCTGGACGCCGAGATCGCCTCGCATGTGTTCGTGGCCAAGCGCTGACGGGCCGCTGACGAGCGCCGCCCGGCCGAGTGCCGGCAGGGCGCTGAGCGTAACGTCCGCTTTCCGTTTTTCCACCCGGAATCGCAGCGCCGGGGCGGATCGCGTGCCAGGCTGTGGCTGAGGCATACCTGAGAGTGTCGGCCACCTGGTCGCGCGGTCGGGGAGGGAGCAGGAGCATGCGCCCGTCGTACTGGCATGTCCGGCACGTCCGGCACTGCACCGGGAGGTCGCTGCCGTGGCCCCGGCCGCCCACGACCCGCGCCCGGCCGCCTGTGGATCGCGCCCCGGCCGCCCACGAAGCCAAGGCCGCCGCCCGCACATCACGTGCCGCCGCCCGCGAAACCCGTGCCCGCCGCCCGCGAAGGCGTTCCGGCGTCGGTCGCTCCTCTTCGAACGACTGCTCCCCGAACGACCGCTCCCCGAACGGCAGACGGCCCCGAACGGCACAGGGCCCCGAACGGCAGAGGGCCCCGG
>NZ_JBEOVN010000268.1:0-8072 GCF_040295565.1 Streptomyces sp. NPDC002785
CGGGGCTTCGGTCGTATCCGGACCCGGGCGGTCCGGATACGACCCCGTGGCGGCGCCCGGCCCGCTCGGGCGACCGGTCGGACAGTCGTCCATAGCATCGCCAATCGGGGCGTTTTCGCAGGTCAGAGGTGGTGTGGCTAAAGAATTTCGCGCTACGGCGCAGGTCATGTAATGTTGTCCACGCAACGCCGACCAGGCAGAAAAGCCCGGGAGGTAAAGCCAGCGGTTAACACCGCGGGCGAGCACTCGTAGCTTAACGGATAGAGCATCTGACTACGGATCAGAAGGTTGCAGGTTCGAATCCTGCCGAGTGCACAGTGCCAAGAGGCCCCCGGATTCATCCGGGGGCCTCTTGGCATTCCCTCCGCCTGAATCGGAATCCGGGAGTTCGCGCATGGGGTGGCAGTGCACCGGGCTGCGATGGCCACACGCGCAGGGGGCGCCCGTGCTGGGGTGGCGGCGGGGCGGGGCCGTTCGGGTGAGTGTGCTGGCCTACGGGACGGAACTCGGGTTCCGGGCCGTGGGGGAGCGGTGCTGCGTCGGGGCGCGCGGGAATGTGTGTCCGGTGGGGGCCGTGGTGCCGGGGCGGAGTACCGGGGCGCGCTGTCCTGAGTGCGCGCGGCTGGACCGGGCGCACTCGGTTGCCGCCGACACGATCGCCGATGACCCTCGGACGTACCGCGTGTATCTCGCCTGGTTCGGGCCGGGGATGGTGAAGGTCGGGATCACCGCCGAGGAGCGGGAGGCGGCGCGGCTGCGGGAGCAGGGGGCCGTGGTG
Source organism: Streptomyces sp. NPDC002785 (assembly GCF_040295565.1). Lineage (NCBI taxonomy): Bacteria > Bacillati > Actinomycetota > Actinomycetes > Kitasatosporales > Streptomycetaceae > Streptomyces > Streptomyces sp. NPDC002785. The sequence goes on from NZ_JBEOVN010000268.1 coordinate 779, forward strand.
TTCAGCTGGCTGGGGCGGGGGCCGTTGATGGCGGCGCGGCGGACCGAGGAGCTGCTGCGGTCGGCGCTCGGGGTGCCGGACCGGATTCCGTACGCCAGGAAACGGGCCGTGCGCGCGGTGCTGCCGGGGGTTGCGGAGCGGCATGCCGAGGTGGCGCAGCTCTACGGGCGGGCTGTGGCGCTGGAGGGGGCCGGGTGGCCCCAGTCGCTGGAGCGGTTGCCGTTCGAGGCGGTCGATCATGCCGGGGTGTTCGGGCTGGACGGCGCGGTCGAGGTGGCGTGGGCGGTCACCGAGTTGACCGACGGGGGTGTGGTCGCGGGGCGGCTGGTGGCGGCGGCCGGGCCCGATCTGCATCTGGAGACGGTGACGGACGGGGTCGTGGTGCTGGACACCCGGCTGATGACCGGGTGGGAGCTGGCGGGCGCCGACGCGCGGGCAGGGGTGGGCGTGCCGGTGGCCGACATCGGGGCCGGTGGCGTGCAGGGCGGGCTCTTCTGAGATCGTCGGTCCCGCGGGGCCGGAGAGACCGGACGGGGAGAGGGGTGCGGGATGAGTGGCGACGGCGACGACGTCGTGCGGTTCTGGCAACGGTTGGGGCTGCCGGGGATCATCGATGTCCATACGCACTTCATGCCGGAGCGGGTGCTCCGCAAGGTCTGGGCGTACTTCGACTCCGCGGGGCCGCTGACCGGGATGAAATGGCCGATCGAGTACCGGCACGACGAGGACGAACGCCTCGCGCTGCTGCGCTCGTTCGGCGTGCTCCGGTTCACCTCGATGCTCTATCCGCACAAGGCCGGCATGGCGGCCTGGCTGAACGGCTGGGCGGCCGACTTCGCGCGCCGGGTGCCGGACTGCCTGCACACCGCGACGTTCTTCCCGGAAGAAGGCGTGGAGCGGTACGTACGAGAGGCCGTGGAGGCGGGGGCGCGGGTCTTCAAGTCGCACCTTCAGGTCGGCGCGTACGACGCCAACGACCCGCTGCTGGAGCCGGTGTGGGGGCTGCTCGCGGAGGCCGGGGTTCCGGTGGTGATGCACTGCGGCTCCGGGCCGGCGCCCGGCACGTACACGGGGCCCGAACCGGTCGGCCGGCTGCTTGCCCGGCATCCGCGGCTGCGGCTGATCGTGGCGCACATGGGGATGCCGGAGTACACGGAGTTCCTGGCGCTGGCGGAGACGTACCCGGAGGTACGGCTCGATACGACGATGGCGTTCACCGACTTCACGGAGGACTTCACGCCGTTCCCGGTGGCCGAGCGGAAGCGCCTCGCGGCGCTCGGGGACCGGATTCTGCTGGGGACGGACTTCCCGAACATCCCGTATCCGTACGCGCATCAGCTGCACGCGCTGGAACGGCTGGAGTTGGGGGACGACTGGCTGCGCGCGGTCTGTCACGGGAACGCGAGCGGGTTGTTCGCCGTGGACTGACGGTCCACGAAGGGCAGCTTTTCTCAGGGAATTCACAGAATCGGGAAAGGGCCCTCTCAGAGGAGCCTCACAGGGTTGAGGCATGACGACGACCTTGCCCCAGGGGCGTACCGAACTGCTGAGGGCGGACCGCAGCCCCGTCCGTGTGCTGGTGGTGGACGACGAGGCTCCGCTCGCCGAGCTGCTCTCCATGGCCCTGCGTTACGAGGGCTGGGAGGTGCGCAGCGCCGGGGACGGTGCCGGTGCCGTACGGATGGCGCGCGACTTCCGGCCCGATGTGGTGATCCTCGATGTGATGCTGCCGGACACGGACGGGTCCGCCGTACTCGGCAGACTGCGGCGGGAGCTCTCCGAGGTCCCGGTGCTGTTCCTGACCGCGCGCGACGCGGTGGAGGACCGGATCGCCGGGCTCACGGCGGGCGGCGACGACCACGTCACCAAGCCGTTCAGCCTGGAGGAGGTCGTGGCCCGGCTGCGCGGGCTGATCCGGCGGTCGGGTACGGCGGCCGTGCGCAGCGAGTCGACGCTCGTCGTCGGCGATCTGATGCTCGACGAGGACAGCCATGAGGTGAGCCGGGGCGAAACGTCCATCCACCTCACGGCGACCGAGTTCGAGCTGCTGCGCTTCCTGATGCGCAATCCGCGGCGGGTGCTGAGCAAGGCACAGATCCTGGACCGGGTGTGGAACTACGACTTCGGCGGGCAGGCGAACGTCGTCGAGCTGTACATCTCGTATCTGCGCAAGAAGATCGACGCAGGGCGGTCGCCGATGATCCACACCCGGCGCGGGGCGGGGTATCTCATCAAGCCCGGTGAGTAGGCGCATATCCCGACGGCGGAGGAGGCCGTGGACGCTGCGGACCTTCTACGACCTGACCCGGCCGAAGAGCAGCGAATAGGGCTCAGCGCCGCAGCAGCAGATCCGCGACAACCGGGCGGTGGTCCGAGGCAAGCGTCTCGGCCACCGCCGCGTGGCGTACCCGTACGGAATCCTTCGACACCGCCACGTAATCGATCCGCCGCACCGGATCCTGCGCCGGGTACGTCGGCCCGCCGGGCTCGATGTCCGTCAGCTCCTCCCACAACGGGGCGAGTTCGGGAGCGGTCGGTGCCGCGTTGAAGTCGCCGAGCAGGATCTGTCGCACCTTCTGCCGCCCCGGTGCCTCGTCCTCGGCCATGATCCGGCGGGTGTCGGCGACCTGGGCGGTCCGTACGGACGGGTCGGCCCGGTAGTCGAGATGCGTCACATACACATGCACGGGCAGCCCCTTCACCCCCAGGACCACCTCGCCGAAGCCGGGCGCGGGGGCCGGAACCGGGTTCGGGTCCTGGGTGGAGAGCCGGGTGATCTCGTGGTTCTCGGCGCTCACGATCCGATACCTGGACAGCACCGCGACCCCGAACTCGCGCCGGGGAGCACCTGGAGTCTCAGGGGCGAGGCTGTAGACCGGGGCGAACGAGACCTGCATGTCCAGCCGCTCGGCCAGCTCACCCGCGAGATCGCGCCACTCGCTGCGGGTGCCCCAGTGGACGTCGACCTCCTGGAGCCCGATCACGTCGGCGTCCAGTGAGCGGAGCTCGGCGGTCTGCCGGTCGAGATCGAAGACGTTGTCCATGCCGGCGCCCGCATGGATGTTGTATGTGGCCACGCGCAGCGGCACCGCGTGCCCCTGCCCGGCGGCCGATGCGCAGGGCGCGAGGGCGGCGCCCAACAGGCTCGCCGCGATGAGCACTTCCACCGTACGACGACGCAGTGACATACCACTCCAGCCCTTGTCGGATCAGCGGCGAGCACGGTACCGCGCGGAAACCGGTTGTACACCGTATGGGGGCTGGCTATACGGTGTACAACTCATACTCGTACACCGTATAGGGCATCAGGAGTCCGCATGACGGCGACCGCCGCCGAGCAGAACCACCTCTCGCCACCGAGCCACCCGCAACGCTGGCTGATCCTCGGCGTGATCTGCCTCGCCCAGCTCACCGTGCTGCTCGACAACACCGTTCTCAATGTCGCTATCCCCTCCCTCACCCGGGAGCTGGACGCCTCCACCGCCGATGTGCAGTGGATGATCAACGCCTATTCGCTGGTCCAGTCGGGTCTGCTGCTCACGGCCGGCAGTTCCGCCGACCGCTACGGCCGCAAGAAGATGCTGGTCGCGGGGCTCGCCCTGTTCGGCATCGGTTCGCTGGTGGCCGGACTGGCCCAGTCGTCCGCGCAGCTGATCGCCGCCCGTGCGGGCATGGGCATCGGCGGTGCGCTGCTGATGACGACGACCCTGGCCGTCGTCGTGCAGATCTTCGACGACACCGAGCGGGTCAAGGCGATCGGCGTCTGGTCGACCGTCAGCTCGCTCGGCTTCGCCGTCGGTCCGCTGGTCGGCGGAGTGATGCTCGACCACTTCTGGTGGGGCGCGATCTTCCTGATCAACATTCCCGTCGCGGTCATCGGTCTGGCCGCCGTCGTCCGGCTCGTCCCGGAGTCCAAGAACCCCGGTGGCGAGCGTCCCGACCTGCTCGGCGCGCTGCTCTCCACCATCGGTATGGCATCCGTCGTGTACGCGATCATCTCCGGCCCGGTGCACGGGTGGATGTCGGGCCGGGTGCTGCTGACCGCCTTCGTCGGGGTCGCCGTCCTCGCCGGGTTCGTGCTGTGGGAGCTGCACATCCCGTACCCGATGCTGGACATGCACTTCTTCCGGAACCAGAAGTTCATCGGGGCGGTCGCGGGCGCGATCCTGGTCGCCTTCGGGATGGGCGGCTCGCTCTTCCTGCTCACCCAGCAGCTCCAGTTCGTCCTCGGCTACGGGCCGCTGGAGGCCGGTCTGCGTACGGCTCCGCTGGCGCTGAGCGTCGTCGCTCTCAACCTCACCGGTCTTGGCGCCAGGCTGGTGCCCAAGCTGGGCACGCCCGTCACCATCGCGGCCGGGATGAGCCTGCTGGCCGCGGGTCTCGCCGCCATCGCGATGCTCGGCGGCAACGGTTACGGCGGCATGCTGCTCGGCCTGGTCATGATGGGTGCGGGCATCGCGCTCGCCATGCCCGCCATGGCCAACGCGATCATGAGCGCGATTCCGCCGGAGAAGGCGGGCGTGGGCGCCGGGGTCAACGGCACGCTCGCCGAATTCGGCAACGGTCTGGGCGTCGCGGTCCTCGGTGCGGTGCTCAACTCCCGGTTCGCGGCGCTCGTGCCGGCGGCCGTCGGGGCCGCCTCACTGCCCGCCGCACTGGCCTCGGCCACCGGCGACGGGGAGCGGGCGCGGATCACGGACGCTTTCGCCTCGGGACTGGAGACCAGCCAGCTGGTCGGAGCGGTTGCGGTGCTGGCCGGCGGCCTGCTGGCCGCGGCGCTCCTGCGCCGTGCCGAGCGGGCAGAATCTGCTCGGGCGGACTCGGCCGAGGCAGGGGCAGCGGCATAGCATCGAGGCGGGGCGCATCGGACCGTACGAATCCGCTTCGTGCGCACGGGTACGCATCCGGTTCGTCCCGCCGGCAAGACGAGGAGAGTGCGCCATGGTGTCCGCGGCCGACCGTGTGAAGAACCCTGCCAGGACCAGTGTGTGGCTGGAGCAGCGGGCACCTTCGCGCACCCGTAAACCCGACCAGTCGGCCGGTCTCGACCGGGACAGGATCACCGCGGCTTCGGTCCGGCTGCTGGACGCCGAGGGCCTCGCCAAGTTCTCGATGCGCCGGCTCGCCGCGGAGCTGGACGTCACCGCGATGTCCCTCTACTGGTACGTGGACACCAAGGACGATCTGCTGGAGCTGGCCCTCGACTCGGTCTACAGCGAGATCGCGCCTCCTCGCGAGGACGCGCACTGGCACGACCGGCTGCGCGAGCTGGCCATCTCCTACCGGGAATTGCTGGTCCGGCATGTCTGGGTGTCGCCGCTCGCCGGTCACTTCCTCAACATGGGCCCGCACTCGATGCTGTTCTCGCACGCCATCCAGGACGTGGTCCGGGCGACGGGGCTGCCGCTGCACCAGCAGACGGGCGCGCTCTCCGCGGTCTTCCAGTTCGTGTACGGATTCGGCACCATCGAGGCCCACTTCGTGCAGCGCAGCGCGGAGGTGGGGGTCAGCCAGGACGAGTTTTTCCAGCAGGCGTTGGGCGCCATCCGGAGCCAGCCGCAGCTCAGCCGGATCGTCGAGTCCTCGCAGGATCTGATGGACGCCCGCGGCGGTGACACGGTCGAGGAGATGCGAGACCGGGACTTCGCCTTCGCCCTGGACCTGCTGATCGCGGGCATCGAGGCGATGCGGGACCGCTGAGACCTCACTCGTCCCTCAGTACCCGCGTCCCACATCCACGGCCGCGGAAGAACCGTGTCCCACGGGGCTGCCGGTGATGCGCTCCGGTTCGCGGACGACGGAGGCATCCACCGTCGGCGCGGCCGGCAGCCGGGCCCGCGCGAGCAGGCCCGGCGCCGGAACGTGTTCATGTATGCGGGAAGGCATCCCGGTCCCGGTCCCGGGGCGTATCCGGCAGACAGCCGTCAGCTGCCGGACGCCAGGTGGGCGGGGAAGCCGCCGGTGGCGACCGGGCCCCAGCGCTCCGGAGTGATCCGGATGATCGACTTCCCCTGTTTCACCATCGCCGCCCTGTACTCGTCCCAGTCCGGGTGCTCACCCGAGATGTTCCGGAAGTACTCGACGAGCGGCTCGACCGAATCCGGTGAGTCGATCACCTCGGCCGAGCCGTCGATCTGCACCCACGGCCCGTTCCAGTCGTCGGACAGGACGATCACGCTGACCCGCTCGTCCCGTTTCGCGTTGCGGGTCTTGGCCCGTTCGGGGTAGGTCGAGACGACGATCCGTCCTGCGTCGTCGACGCCGCAGGTCAGCGGGGAGCCCTGGGGGCGGCCGTCGGACCGGGTGGTCAGCAGGATCGCCCGGTGCCTGGGCCGTACGAACGCCATCAACTCGTCGAGTTCCACGGCGGTGTTCGTCGCGATGTCGGGTGCCATGTCCGCAGACTACGACGGCAGGGACTCACCCTGCACGGCCTGGATGTCGAGCTCCACCCGCAGCGTCGTACCGATCGCCGAGATGCCCGCCTGCACCACCTGGTTGTAGTTCATGGCGAAGTCCTCGCGGCGCAGCTCCGCCGTTGCGCTGAATGCCGCACGCACCCCGCCCCACGGGTCCGGGCCCGTCCCGAGGTAGCTCAGGTTCAGGTCGACCGGGCGCATGACGCCGTGCAGCGACAGTTCGCCGTGGACCAGCCAGCGGTCGGGTCCTGTCGGAGTCATTCCGTTGGAGCGGTACGTGATCTCCGGGAACCGGTCCGAGTCCAGGAAGTCCGGCGAGCGCAGGTGCTTGTCGCGCATGCCGTTGCCGGTGTCGATGCTGGCCGCGCTGATGACGGTGTCGACGCGGGACTGCTTGACGTCCTCCGCGATCTCGATCCGGCCGCCGAACTCGGTGAACCGGCCGTGCACGCTGGAGATCCCCAGGTGCTGCGCGACCGCGGCCACCGAGGAGTGCGCCGGGTCCAGCGACCAGGCGCCCGGCGGCGGCAGCTCCACACCACCCTGACGGGCCAGCACCACCGTGCCGGCCTCGACCCGCCCGCTCGCGGTGACGAGGGCGGTGGAGGCGGCGGGGGCGTACCCGACCGCCGTGACGATCACTGTGTACGCGCCGGCCTGCAGGGGAGTCTCGGTACGCACCGCCCCGTCCTCGTCGGCAGTGGCCCGCAGTACCTGCGCGCCGGTCATGTCGGTGACCGTCACGACCGCGTGCTGGACCGCCCAGCCGTCCCGCGTCCGTACCTGTGCGCGAAGTCCCATCCCGTTCTCTCTCCTTGCTCAATGACTCAATGAGTCGGGCCCCGGGGCGGGGACGGCAGGCCGTCCCCTGCCTG
>NZ_JBEOVN010000269.1:0-8019 GCF_040295565.1 Streptomyces sp. NPDC002785
GCACCCCCCCGGGGGGGGAGGGGGGTCTATACCCCGCCCCCCCCCCGGCACCCGGCCCCACCACACCTCGACACACCGTCAGACACCCACACACCCAAAAACGTGACAACGCCGTTGAGCCGGATGCGGAAGCAGCGGAGCTGGTCAGCGCTCCTCGTCGTCCGCGAGCAGGAAAGCGGGCCGGGAACGGTCCCAACTCGGCATGTTGAGCTCGTTGAGCGCCGAGACGATGCGCTTCCCCTCGTAGACGAAGTGGGTCTTAAGGTGCCTGGTGAGGATGGCGGAGAGCCCATTCGTGATCCAGAATGATTGGATGGTCACGCTTGAGACTCCCCGTTTGATCCTGCGTCGCTGGCGCGAGGAAGACGTTGCGCCCATGGCTGCCGTCAATGCCGACCCCGAGGTCATGCGGTGGATCCGTGACGGCAGCGTCCGTGACGAACAGCAGACTCGCGGCGGGGTCCAGGCATGGGAGAGCGAGTGGGAGTCGCAGGGCTTCGGCCTGTTCGCCGTGGAGATCCGGTCCACCGGCGAGCTGGCCGGGTTCACCGGCCTTTCGGTGCCCGACTTCTTGCCGGAGGTACTGCCGGCGGTTGAGGTCGGCTGGCGGCTGGGACGTTCCCACTGGGGGCAGGGCTTGGCCACCGAGGCCGCTGCGGCCGCTGTATGGTTCGGGTTCGAAGAGCGAGGGCTGGAGCGGATCGTCAGCATCACTCAAGTGGGCAACGACGCCTCCGAACGGATCACGACCAAACTTGGGATGCATCCGGTCCGTGAGACCGTCAATCCCACCTGCGGTCGGCGAGTACGGGTGTTCGAGTTGTCGTCGGACCAGTACTTCACAACCACTCGTTGATGGCGGCAACGAGGACGGTAGCCTCGTAGCGGACCGCGAGTTTGTCGTACCTGGTGGCCACGGCTCGATGTCTCTTGAGGCGATTGATGCCGCACTCGACCGCGTGCCGGGCCTTGTAGTCCTCTGGGTCGAACTTCGGTGGCCGGCCACCGCTGGACCCGCGCTTCTTGCGGTTGCGGACCTGGTCGGCCTTGTCCGGAATGGTGCAGCGGACACCGCGACGCCGCAGGTAGGCGCGGTTCTTGCGGGACGCGTACGCCTTGTCCGCCCGCACCCGTCGCGGGCGCACGCGGGGCTACGGAGCCGGGTGAGCTGTCGGTTGCGCTCCTGCTGCCCGGAGGACTTCGGCAGTGGCGGGGTGGGGGCAGTTGTCCGCCCAGTCCAGTGGAGCCCAGCCTGTGCCATGGTCTTCGCGGAGGTTGGGATCGGCGCCGTGCGCCAACAGTTGCCGGACCGTTTCGGTGTGCCCCCAGCACGCGGCTGCGCACAGCGGTGTGCCCTCCGAGCCAGGACCGGAGCTTTCCGTGTCGGGGGAAGCTCCGGCTTCCATGAGTAGACGGACTATTTCGGCCTCGCCCTGCACCGAAGCCAGGTACAGCGGAGTCGTGCCGTCGCTGTACCTTCTCTCTGGACTTGCTCCACTGCGCAACAGGGTCTTCGTGCTCCTGGCGTCACCTGTCAGGGCTGCCTCGAAGAGGCGGCGGGAGAGCTTCTTCTGTTGGCGCTGCTTCATAGCCTGTGAGGCTAGCAATCACGGGTGCGCCGGAGCCGCTCATATCCATTCGTTGATCACCGCGACCAGCACAGTGGCTTCGTAGCGGACGGCGAGTTTGTCGTACCTCGTGGGTGCGCCACGAGGCGCCATGGAATCGAGTGAGGTGAGAGACCTTCACCGCCGGGTTGTCGCAGCAACCCGGTTGAAGCTGGGGGCAGTTCGTCTCAGGGGATGCTGGGACGGGCGGTAAGCAGCCCTGACAACGTCGGGACGGGCTGGCACTGCCAGACAGGGTAAGCACGACCAGATACCGATACCGGGGAACAGCAATCCCGAGCCCGTGGCCCACGACGGTATGAGAATCCGACCATCCCAAACGGGGCTTGTGGAGAGCCCGGTGCCCGGAGACGGGCACGCCGGGTTCGGGAGGCGGCTCGGGGAAACCTACTGGTGGAGACACCAGCGGGGCGCCCCGAGTCGACCTCACCCACGGCCCGGTAGCACTTAACCTCAATACCGTTCAGTTAAGCGCTTCTGGGTTATCGTGGGGGGATGCCGCGTTCTGGTTGGGTGAAGCCGTCGTCTGATGTCCGGTTGTCGGATTTGGTGTCTGTGGGGTTGCTGACGCGGGTGTTTCCCGCGGACGTGGTTGACGCGGTGATCGAGGAGGCGGGGCGTACGGAGCGGCGTCACCGGTCGTTGCCCGCGCGGGTGATGGCGTACTTCTCAATCGGGATGGCGCTGTATTCGGATGGCTCCTACGAGGATGTGTTCGCGCAGCTCACGGACGGGCTGTCGTGGGCGTCGGGGTGGTCGGAGTCGTTCACGCCGCCCTCGAAGTCGGCGATCTTCCAGGCCAGGTCTCGTCTGGGGTTCGAGCCGGTGCGGGATCTCTTCGCTCGGGTTGCGCGTCCGCTGGCGGGGCCTGGCACGCCGGCGTCGTGGCTGGCCGGGCGTCGTCTGGTGGCGATCGACGGGACGTGCCTTGATGTGGCAGACACGGCAGCCAATGCAGAGTTCTTCGGGCGGCCCGCTTCCAGCCGGGGGGAGCGGGCCGCGTTTCCGCAGGCCCGCCTGGTGGCATTGGCAGAATGCGGCACCCATGCGGTCTTCGACGCTGTCACCGGCCCGTGCAGCGTGTCGGAGATCGAGTTGTCCCGGCAGCTTGTCGGTCGGCTGGAGCCGGGCCAGCTGGTCCTGGCCGACCGGGGCTTCTACGGGTTCCGCCTTTGGCAGCAGGCCGCGGCCACAGGAGCGGATCTGCTCTGGCGAGTGAAAACGAATCTGCGGCCCCGGTATCTGGAATCCCTGGCCGATGGGTCCTGGCTGGCCCGGATCGTCCCGACGTCGGGCACGAGCCGGGCCACGACGGAGCCGCTCACAGTCAGAGTGATCGACTACACAGTCGATGACGGCCGGGGCAACGCCGAGGAGTACCGGCTGTTGACCACGATCCTCGACCCGGCGGACGTCGGCGCCGAGGACCTCGCAGCCGTCTATGCCCAACGGTGGGAGATCGAGACCACCTTCGACGAGCTGAAAACCCACCAGCGCGGGCCCCGCGCGGTACTGCGCTCGAAAGCCCCCGACCTTGTCCAGCAAGAAATCTGGGGATATTTGTGCTGCCACTACGCCATCCGCACCCTGATGGCCGACACTGCCGCGCACGCCGGCTACGACCCCGACAGAGTCTCCTTCGTCAAGGCCCTCCGCATCGCCCGCCGTTCAGTCGCGCAGAGCGCATTTTCCCCCTCCGGGCACTGACGCAGCCGACGCGACCTGGTGTCACGCCATCCGATGGCTCACCCAACACCTCAACCCAACACGCCGAAAACGCTCACACCCCCGAGTCGTCAAACGCAAAGTCCTGAAATGGGCCGCGAAACGCTCCCACCACACACACTGGCCCCAGCCCAAACACAGCCCCCACATCACCATCCAAAATCACTAACTGAACGGTATTGAGGCTAAGGGACGCGGAGAATCCTGTCCACGGCCCGCCAGGCTGTGCCTGTTTGGCAACGTCGGCGCGCAGCACGGCGACCTCCTGCGCCTTGAGGCGGTGCAGCGGAGCAGGTCGCTTTCCAGGGAGTCGACCCTGTTGTCCAGGTCCCGGATCTCGCGGTCGTAGTCGCCCGTCACCGCGTCTGCCCCTTCACGGGCGTGTCCTCGGACGCCACACCGACCACGATCCACCCGACCGGGACAGCGATCAGGACTGTGGTGCGCTCACGCAGAGCCTGGACGACTTCCAGGGGCACCATGATCCGGACACCGCGGCGGGAGAGTCCAGGGTGCAGTTCCGCCCTGATGAGGCGGCGGAGGGTAGTAGGCGCAGCCGATCTCTTCAGCAGCTTGGCCGGTAGTCAGCAGAGTCAATCCACCCGGACCTCCGCCAAGACCTGGGGAGACCTCTTCGGCCGCGCCCGAGGCAAGCGACGAGTGGACTGTCCGCAGTCCGGCACTTCGAGCAAGCCGACGGCCTGAGCCGACCTGGGCTCGTGCCGATAGTGGCTCCGCCACGGGTTCCGCCTGCGCCTTCGGTCTGCAGCGTGGACGACCAGGGCCGCTGCGGGGCGCTCTGATGCGTTCCAGCAAGGGTTGCGCACAGATGCCTCGTAGCATTACCAGGCGTGAGAAGGATGGCCAGGGGTCTGCCGCGGCCGTCGCAGGCAAGGTGGATTTTGGTGATCAGGCTCCTCGAGATCGTCCGGTTCGTCTGCCGATGGCGCCCCCTTTTCGGCCGGCGGCGGGCGACTGGTGTGCGCGGCCGATGGTTTCGATCTGGGCCAGCCAGTCAATGTCACCGGCCGCACCGGCCCGGGACTGGACTTGCTGGAGGGCGGGTGAAGACGCCCTCCAGGGCGCACCGGCGTCGCGCGAGCATGCGGCAGGCGCTGGCCAGGTGAAGGGCAGCGGCTGCCTCGCCCTGGTCAGCGGCGTGTAGGACGCATGGCCTCCGCGATGTACGCGCGGAGCCGTTCCAGGTGACGTCGCACGAGGTCCCTTCCGAACATGGACCGATGCGTATGCACAAGCCAGGGTGGCAGGGAGCTGTCAGGCGTTGAACAGTGCGCGCGCATGGTGCTGGGCACTCTCAGCTCCCATCGCCGAGAGTGCCCGATGAGCTGTGGTGGCGTGCGCGGCTGGCGACTGTCTCGCCGTGGCGTCCGGCTGAATGCTGACGCCCGAGGGAGACTGCAGAACCCGGGCCACGTGGTCAAGCAGGCGGGCGCAGCTGCCTGTGGCCGGCCGCCTACGTGGTCGTCCTGCCCCGCTGACGCTACCGCTTCGCCGGGGCCGTGCCGCAGAACTCCGCCTCGATCAGCTTCTGGGTGTCACCGGTCCAGTCGGCGTTGAAGTTCGCGGCGAGGGAGTGCTCCCCGTCCCGGGTGACCTGGGCCTCGGAATGGGACCCGTGGATGCCGCCGCCGTGCCCCCAGACCTCCTTGCCGCAGCTCAGCTTCTGCCGCATGAGACCGAGCCCGTAGCCGACGCCGGGCAGGTCGGGAGAGATCTGGACGGTGTCGGTCATCTCCTTCATCTCGGCCGCCGGAAGCAGCCGGCCCTTGAGCAGCGCACGGTAGAAGGTCTGCAGGTCGTTCGTATCGGAGACCATCTCGCCGGCGGCGCCGGCGATGCTCGGATTGAGCTCGGTGACGTCGTACGTGGGCCCGCCGGTCTCGCGGGAGAGCTTGGAGTAGGCGCGGGAGTTCGGCTCGGGCATGCGGGAGTCGGTGCCGGGCACGGAGGTAGCGCGCAGCTTGAGCGGTTTGACGATCCGGTTCTCGATCGCCTTGCCGTAAGGACGTCCGGTCACCTTCTCGACGACCATCCCGGCCAGCACGAAGTTGGTGTTGGAATAGTTCCAGTCCGTCCCGGGGGCGAAGTCGGGCTCATGCGCCATCGCGACGGCGACGAGCTGCTTGGAGGTCCAGGTGTCGTAACGGTGCTGCAGGAAGCCGGGACCGAAGACCTTCTCCTGGAAGGCCGGGTCCTCGATGTAGCTGTAGATGCCGCTGGTGTGGTTGAGCAGTTGGCGGACGGTGATCTTCCGCCCGTCGTGCCCGTGCCCGCGCACCACACCGGGCAGCCACTTCTCGACCGGGTCGTCGAGGTCGAGCTGGCCCTCGGCCTGGAGCTGGAGCAGGACGGTGGCGGTGAAGGTCTTGGTGATGGATCCGACCCGGGAACGATCGCCCCCCTTCCGCTCCCCCGCGGTGCCGACCCAACGAGTCTTTCCGTCACGGGCCTGCGCAACGGCCCCGGGCACGCCCTCGGCGACGGCCGCGTCCAGGGCCTGCTGGGTGGCGGCGTGGGACGGCTTGGCCGGCGGCGCGGCGGCGACGGCGGGCGCGGCGAGCGCGGTGGCGGTGATCCCGGCAACGAGTCCGGCGGCGAGGAGGGTACGGACGGTACGTGCGGCTGACATGCGGGCTCCCGTGATCGTGAACTGCGGTCACGGGAGGGGACCGCGGGAGGCGAGCGGCGGGTTGAGCCCGGTCGTGACGGTTGAGCCGTTTTCAGCCGTTCGCCGGATCGGTCAGGTGCGAGCGACCCAACGCGGTCGGTCGCACCAGAGTTGCAGTCCGATGTCGACCAGCTCGACACGGTCGAGGGAGGGCACGGAGTCGAGCGGATGCCAGGCGGCGAGATCGGTGGACCCGTCGGTCTCGTTCCGCAGCACCCCGCCGGCGATCCGCGCCTCGTACAGAATCCGCAGCCCCTGCCAGTCCCCCGGCCCACCGAGCCAACGCAACCAGTTCGCTGGCGGCGTCCCGGCCCACGACCCGCTGTCCGTGGCCGTCACCGGGGGGTAGGGGCGCGGCCGGACGAGTTCGCGGATGCGGTGGGCCGGCAGCGGGGCGTGGATGCATGCGGCGGCCATGGCGTGGCGGGTGAGCCCGATCAGGTGTTTCAGCGGCGGGTGGTGAGGGGCTGCGAGGTCGAGGCCGCCGCTGGTGGTCGCGGCGAGCAGGGCGGCGGTGGCCTTGTCTCCGATGAGGTGCGGGTGCTGGGCGGCGAGTGCCTGAAGGAGGCCGGACTTGTACGCGATCGCGCCACGCAGCGCACCGACTCCACCCACGTCCTGGCCGCGGTACGCGACCTGACCCGGCTGGAACTGGTCACCGAGGCGGTCCGCGCCGCACCCTGGAAGAGATCGCCAGCACCGCCCCGCACCTGCTGACCGGCCTGGTGGACGAGGAGTGGGGGCGCCGCTACGGCCGTCCGGTCCGCCTGGGCAAGAACCCCACCCGGCCCAAGACCAGAATCCTCACCATCGGTAACGACGCCGTCCGGCTGCTGGATCACCTCCGACAGCAAAGGCCGAACTGCCTGTCTGGCCCTCGGGTCCAGGCTCTGCGGCAGATCGTCGTGCAGAACTACTACCGCGCCCCGGCAGGCCGCCCTTGCTGGCGCATCCCCGACGACGGCGGACTGCCGCCCTCCTCCTCGGCGATCGTCTCCCCCTACGACACCACGGCGCGCTATGTCCGCCACGGGCACATCATCAGCTGGAAGGGATTCGCCGCGCATGTCACCGAGACATGCGCCTCCGACAGCACCAATGTGATCACGGACGTGGCCACCACCTCGGCCGCCACGAACGACGGCCAGGCCCTGCCCGGCATCCACACCCGCCTGGCGCGACGCGGACTGCTGCCCGCAGAACACCTGGTCGACAGCGGCTACACCTCGCTGGTCCACCTGGAACGAGCCGCCCGTGAACACCAGATCACCGTCAGCGGGCCACTGCCGGGCAACCCCACCCGCCAGCACCGCCAGAACGAAGGATTCGACCGGGACGACTTCCACATCGACTTCGACCGCCGGCAGGTCACCTGCCCCCGAGGCCAGGTCAGCAGCAGCTGGCACGGCCCCTACCCGACATCCTCGCCCACCGCGGCCCCGCTGATCGTCGCGAAGTTCACCAAGGGTCAATGCCAGCCGTGTCCGGACCGTCCCCGGTGCACCACCTCCCGCGCGAGCGCCCGGAACGTGGGCTTTCCCCCGCGAGAGCTCCGCGACCTGCAAGTCCGCGTCCGAGCCGAGCAACAGACACCCGACTGGAAGGCCCGCTACGCGGTCCGCTCCGGAGTGGAGGGCACCATCAATGAGTTCGCCCACGGACACGGCATGCGCCACTGCCGCTACCGAGGACAGCCGAAAGCCCACCTGCAACACGTGCTCACGGCCATCGCCGTGAACATCGAACGCCTCAGCGGCCGGTCCGTAACCAGGGACACACCCCCATCGCGATCGCCGACCGCATTCCAGACCTTCCTGGACCAGCACGACATCCCCCGGTCGAAATCCTGGCGAACCCTCGGTACCTGAGCCCAACCATCCAAGATCCCCGATTGACGCTTCGGCTGTCCTCACTCTGAATCGTCGGCCTTCCGAGCGGTGCCAATGCGTGTACCGGCCGGAGATCGTGACCTCATAG
>NZ_JBEOVN010000270.1:0-7977 GCF_040295565.1 Streptomyces sp. NPDC002785
GTTTTACGGGTTGTTAATGCACAGGGCAAGTTGGGAGTTTTCCCCGGGCCCCGGGGGGGGCGGGGGCCGGGGGGGTGTGGGGCGGGGCGGCCCCCGCCCGGCCGCCCCCCGCACCGGATCTGCAGCCGGAGTCCGCATCGGCGCCGGCACCCACCCCGCTGCTCCAGGCGACTCCGCACCGGCTCGGGGCGCCGAGCGTGAGCGGGCTTCACCTCCAGTTCGGTACGGATGCCTCGTCCGAGATGATCGTTTCCTGGATCACCCCGCAGTCGGTCCGGCGTCCGCACGTCCGCCTCGGCTTGCCGGAAGGCGGCCTCGGCCGGGTGATCGAGGCCGAAACGCGGACCTACCGGGACGCGCTCTCCCAGGAGGAGGTGGACGTCCACCACGCCCGGCTGTCCGAACTCCGTCCGGCGACCACCTACCTGTATGCCGCCGGCCAGGATGGTGCGTCGCGCGGCCGCGCCGCCTTCACCTTCACCAGCTTCGGGGACCAGGCCACCCCCAACCTCCGGCGGCAGATCAAGTTCCCGGACGGTGTCCCCTCGCCGTTCGGCCGGTACCCGATGTACACCAGCAGCCAGGTCGGCTCGCCCGCGTCCGCCGACATCGTGGCGGCCGTCGAGCGGGTCGGGCCGCTGTTCAACCTGGTCAACGGGGACCTCTGCTATGCGTCGTACGGCGGCCGCCGCGGGCAGAGCCGGGTCGCGACCTGGGCTGACTGGTTCATCAACAACAGCCGCTCGGCCCGCCTGCGCCCGTGGATGCCGTGCGCCGGCAACGGCGAGAACGAGCGCGGCAACGGCCCGATCGGTGCCGCGGGCTACCAGACGTACTTCACACTGCCCGACTCCACGGCCTCGCTCGACGAGGAGACCCGGGGGATAATGGTACGCGTTCACACCCCGTGCGTGGCGCTCTCCTCAACGACACCCGCACCCCGATCCCGACCTCGACACGGCAGGACCTGATCGACACCGGCCTGGGCACTGTCCATATGATCATCGGCGGTGGTGGGAACATCGCCACCTCCCAGGACGACCTTTTCGAACAGCCCAAGGGCCGCGTGGTCGTCGCTCTGGAGGTCAAGCCGCGCCCACCCGTGCCGTACCGTGAGTCGATCTGGCTCACCGAGGACGCCCCGTGGGCCGCCGTCCAGGACCGCCAGAACACCCACGGCTTCGCCGCCTTCGACGTCGACCCCGGCGACCGCCGCAGCGGCCGGACCCGGATGCGGGTGACGTACTACACCTTCGACGGCCCACACGGCGACCTGACCCCGGTGGACACCTTCACCCTGGAACGCCGCCGCTCCGACGCCCGGAGCTGACAGCTCGACACGCGGGCGTAGCCGACCAGGCGCCTCCCACAAGGTTGCGAGGTCACGGAGGTGCCGTCAGCGGCATGAGCGATGCCGAAGTCCAGGACCCGGGGGCCGGCCGGGGTGAGATGACGTTTTGCGGTTTCACGTCCCGGTGGACGACGCCGGCGGCGTGGATGGCGGCGAGGGCCTGGGCGGTGCCGGTGGCGAAGGCGTACAGGGTGCCGCCGGTGAGCGGGCCGTGGGCGGCGAGATGTTGATGGGCTCATCGCTTCGAGCTGCCTCATCTTGTACGTGAGCAGCGCCGGTGTCGGGGCCGGCGGTGGTTCGTAGTGTTGCTCAGCTCCAGCGCGAGCGCGTACTTGAAGTCGATTCTCGCCCGAACCGCTCCGCGGCCTGCCGGTCGGTGAGCCCCTCCACGAACTGCAACACCAGCACAAGCGCCAACCGGCCCGGTGACCAGGCAGGTTTCCCTCGCACCGGGAACAGAGCTGCGAACTGCCCGTCACTGAACAGGCCCCCCAGCTTGTCCCGGACCCGGATCGCAAGACTGTCCTTCGGGAAGGCGGCCCGTGCCACCCGCACCGTCTCCACCGGGACCTCACCAGGATCCCTCGGCTGCATCGGCATCGACACCCTCCCCATACGACAACGTCGGCTCCCAAGACCACAACCGCGTCTTGGGAGCTGACGTCACGGCGGGCCCCGAATTGACCAACAGCGTCCGATTCTTGGAGAGGGCCCTCACGACTCGGGCGTGTCAGCTGTGGATGAACCACCAGTCGTCGGCCTGGTTCGGCTCGACGTAGTCCTGCCTCTCGCTGACGGTGACGTTGCCGGAGCAGCCGGAGCTCGAGTAACCGACCCAGTGCAGGTCCCCCTTCCACCACCAGCCGCCGATGTAGTTGTCCTTGACGGGGGTGCTGAAGCAGGCGCTGATGTACTGGCCGGCGTGGTTCCATCCGGCGACCTGGATGGAGTAAGTGCTGCCCTGGGTGTCGTAGAAGCGCAGCTGCTGGCCATTGGTTCCGGCGAACGCGGAGCCGGAGCCGAGCACCGCGAGGGCCGCGCCGGTGGCGGCTACGGTACCGATCCTGGCGAGCTTGGTCTTGATGGTCATGGGTTTTCCTTCCGGAGGTAGCCGTACGACATGACGAAGTCGTCGGCTTGGGGCGGGGTAACCATGCGTCGTCGAAGAGACGATGGAGGGGGAGCGACCGGCGGTCGGCTTCTGGCGGAAGCGTCTTACAGGCCGTTCTGGACGTAGTTGTCGCTGCCTTGGTTTCCAGGGAACCAGGCGTCGTGGGTGCCATAGTCGGCGCCCGAGCAGTCATCGGAGTGGGAGGGGGTGTAGCGGACGTCGCCCCACCACCAGCCGTCGAGGTTGTGTACTTTGTCGGGGGTTCGGAAGCAGGCGCCGACCCGTTCGTCCATCGGTGGCGCAGGCGTCCACGTCAGGCTCTGCGAATGAACAGTCAGAAGCTCATCGCGATGGCGGCGACACCCACGACCGACGAGGCAAGAACTCGCCTCTTCCTCATCGCCCGCCCGTACGCAGTCCGGCACGGGCGAGAGAATCGGCATGCACGGTGAATTCTTCAGCCGTCTCGCCCAAGAGTCGGCTGATACGAGAGTCCGTCACATCCACTCCGGCCCTCCAATTCCCCTTCTAGTGACCGGCCGTAGTGGCGAGGATGTCGTCAACCGCTTTCATCTTCCTCTGATGCATCAGGTACAACTTGTCGAGGGCTTTACGGTGTTGCTGGATCAGAGACTGTTGCTTCTCGGACTCGACGGACAGCCACACCTGGGGAAGCTGGACGGACTCCTTGCACGTGACGTCGGCGACCGCCGTTCGCTTCTCCAACGTGGAAACGGCAGGGCCGAGGAACCGATGGTCAGCCATGGCGTCCATCGGGGTCGCGTAGGAGAAGCCCGACGACTTCATGCAGGAGGACCACCGGGCGAAGACCGCCCGCACGCGCGCGTCCTGCGTCGATTCCCGGTTGGCGCGACTGTTGATCAGGCTCGCGATCTCCGAGCCCTCGGGGTAGGCGAAGGGTGCGTGGATCCTGTCGTTCGCCTCCTTCGTACAACCCCCCTTCGGGATCTGCCGTCCATGAAGAACAGGAAGGGATGACGGGGGCGGCGTCGCTGTCCCCGCCGGTGCGTACGGAGTCGTCGTGCCATGGAGAACCAGCATGAGATCGTCGTCGATCCTCGTCCGCTTCTGCGGCGTCTTCCGAATCGGGAGATGGTAGCCCTCCACCTCGGCCTCACGGCGCCTGAGCAGGCCGTACCGCCGATCCGATGGTTGCTGTGCGGACGTGTCATACACCGGTGCCTGGGCAACGATGCCGAACCTACGGACGCACGCGTTGATCAGAGCGTCCTCGGCGGTCGAGATCCTGGCGTGCTGAGCCGCCGTGAAACTGTATGTCGCGAGCGGCAGACCGAAGGTCGGAGAGGACGCCTCACGCGCTGCCGGGGTCTCCGGAGAAGCGGGAGCGACCGATGCCGTACTCGTGGTTTCCCGAGGCACGGATCCGGACTCGGGGGTGCACGCACTCATGCTGATGAGCGACAGGGCCGGCAGCATAATCCGGAGGACTGGGATCATCCTCACTGGAACTGGTAGCACGTTCCCGTGTAGGCCCACGTCATGGACGCGTTGTTGTTGTAGGTGTAGTGGAGCTGGTACGCCTTGGAGTCGGGGGCGATCGCGTCGCACGCCCCGCCGTAGTTGCTGTTGAAGTAGATGGTCGCCCACGTCTTGGAGGGCCACCCCATGGTCTTGGTGTAGCCGGAAGCCGCGTGGTTCTTGACGCTCTGCCCCAGGCCGGCCCCCGTGAGCCCGGGCCACTCGAACTTGTACGGCTCGAAGTTCGGAATGGGAGTGTCCCAGAACGATTCGCCCGCGCCCCCGAAGTTGCTGTTGTAAAACAGGTTGAGGCAGTTGTGGTTGTACCCGTCATTGGGACACGCCGGCCCCACTCCCGCGGAAGCGGCCGGAGCAGCGGCGATGGCCCCCATTGTCACTGCGGCCAAAGTGGTGAACAACGCAGCCGCACGCTTGATCTTACGCACGAACTCCCCCTGATTCGATGTTTCTCGAAGCGATGGAACCGATCTTTCTCGTGCTCCTTAACAGCTGACTAACAGGCGGTGTTAGAGGCCGCCTGGCTGCGCGGGCACCCGCCCGGAGCGCGTTCCCGATGGTGACCCCGCGCGCCTCCGGAGACCGCGCCGCTACGATGACGAGCGGGGATGGTCCCCGCGTTCACACGGGGGTGGGCATGAGGTTCGGGCTTCTTGGCGTACTCACGGTTCACGACGACGGGGGAGTGGACCGTGCGCCGAGTTCCCCCATGGCCAGAGCCCTGTTGGTCGCGCTGCTCCTGGACCCGAACCGGGTCGTCTCCTACGACCGGCTCGAAGCGCTCCTGTGGGACGGGCGGCCCCCGGCCAGGTCTCGGGCCTCGCTGCACAACCATCTGATGCGACTGAGGCGTTCACTGGGCGATGTCTCGCGGGTGCGCAGCGTGGCGGGCGGTCTGGTGCTGGGTGTCGAGGAAGAGGAGTTGGACCACGTGCGCTTCACACGGCACGTGGAGGCGGCGCACGACGCTCGGCTCGCAGCGGACTGGCAGGGTGCGGGCCGCGAGGCGGATGCCGCGTTGTCGTTGTGGCGTGGCGACCCGTTGGCGGAGTTCCCGACCCTGACCCTCGACGCCGTGGCCCAGGTGGCGGAGTGGCAGGAGGCCCGCCTGCAGGCCGTCGAGCTGCGGGGCAACGCCGCACTGCGCCAAGGCCGCCACGCCGAGCTGCTCGCCGAACTCACGCGCCTGGCGCAGGAGTTTCCCGTACGGGAGTCCTTGCACGCTCAGCTCCTCCAGGTGCTGCACCGCGTCGGCAGAAGGGCCGAGGCCCTGGAGGTCTATCACCGCCTACGTCGCACCCTCGTCGACACCATGGGGGTCGAGCCCGGACCGGCGGTCCGTGTCGCCTATCAGGAAGCGCTGGACGACGAACGGGCCCCCGAGCCGCCCGACGCCGCGGCGGTACAGTCCTCGGCAGGCGCCTTCGAGTTCGCCGTGCCGAACGCCCTGCCCCGGGACGTAGCCGTGTTCACCGGCCGGACCACGGAGATCGATCGCCTGCTGACCGCCGCCGTGTGCGACCCCGAGACCCTTCCCGGCGTGGTGGGTATCCACGCGGTCGACGGCATGCCGGGGATCGGCAAGACGGCGCTTGCCGTCCACGTCGCGCACCGGCTCAAGGACGCGTTCCCCGACGGCCAGATATTCCTGCCTCTGCACGCCCATACGCCGGGAACGTCGCCCGTAGATCCGGCGGACGCGCTCACCACCCTGCTGCTCGCCGTCGGGGAGAGCCCCCGGCGCATTCCCACCGACCCGGCCGCGCTGGCCGGCCTCTGGCGCAGCCGCGTGGCCGGCCGTCGCGTCCTGGTCCTGCTCGACGACGCCCGCGGCAGCGATCAGGTCGAACCGCTGTTGCCCGGGACGCCCGGCTCGATGGTTCTCGTCACCAGCCGCCGCCGGCTCGAGGCCCTGACCGACGCGACGCCACTGAGCCTCGAACTGCTCATGCCTGATGAGGCCGTGCACCTGCTCGTGACCAGGGCGGCACGTCCGGACGTCACGGCCTACGACCCGACGGTCCGCGAACTCGCCGCCCTGTGCGGCCACCTGCCGCTCGCCCTCCAGCTCGTGGCCGCCCGGTTGCGTCACCGTCCCACCTGGTCCCCGGCGGACCTGGTACGCGACCTCGGCGCCGCTCACGGCGGGCTCGACGCCCTGGCCTCGGAGAACACCTCCGTCGCCGCTGCCTTCGATCTCTCTTTGCAGGACCTTTCCCCTCGGAGCCGACGGCTGTTCCATCGGCTCGGGCTCGTGCCGGGGGATTGCTTCGACGCCTACGCCGCCGCGGCCATCGAGGACATCTCTCTCGGCTCCGCACGCGCACTCCTGGAGGACCTGGAGAGCCGGCACCTCCTGGAGGAACGGGCGCGCGGCCGCTATCGCATGCACGACCTGGTCCGCGCCTGCGCCCGGGCCGGTGCCGCCGAGGAGACAACGGCCCCTGGGGAGCGCCTGCTCGACTACTACCTGCACGCCACGGCCGAGGCCGACCGCCACATGGCACGTTTCACCGCCCCGGACCTCGTCCGCATAGCGCGCCGCCCCCCGACTCTGCCCGTCTTCCGCGATGCCGAGGACGCCACGGCCTGGATGCACGCCGAACGGGAGAACCTCCGGGCGGCGGTCGAGTACGCCGCCGATCGACGGCACATGGCCCACGCGACGCACCTGCCCGCCGCGATGGCCGAATTCCTGCGGGGAAACGGCCGCTGGCTCGATGCGCTGGCGCTGCACCGGACGGCCCTGGATGCGGCCCTGGTGACGGGCGACCTCACCATGCAGGCCGTGGCCCATCACAACAAGGCGATGATCGAGTGCCTGCGTGGCCACTACGAGCAGGCCGAGGCGGGTTTTCGGCAGGCCCTGACGCTCGTTCGTGAGGCGCGGGACCGCCGCCAGGAGGGGATCGCGCTGAACGGGCTCGGACGGGTCCAGCGGCTGACCGGCAGGTTCGGTGACGCCATGGGCAGCCATCGTGACGCGCTCGCGTGCTGTGTCGACGTGGGGGACGCGCAGGGGCAGGCCGCCGTCTGGATCGAACTCGGCCATGTCCAGCAGCTCACTGGTGACTACGCACAGGCAGCCGCGAGTCTGGAGCGCTCCCTGGAGCTGAGCCGGGAACGTGAGGACGTCACCCGGGCCGGTGCCCTCACCACCCTCGGCGACATCCTCAGGTCCACCGGCCGGTACACCGAGTCCGTCGCCCGCCATCGCGAGGCCCTCGCGCTCTATGAGCGTCTCGACGTTCCGCTGGGCGTGGCGAACGCTCTCACCGATCTCGGTGACGTGCTGAGACTGCTCGGCGCGTACGACGAAGCCGCCGGCACCATCGCGCGGGCCCTGCGGTTGTCCCGAGAGATCGGAAGCAGAATGGGCGTGGCGCAGGCCCTCACGTTTCTGGCCCGGGTGCAACTGCGCCTCGGGCGTCCCGCGGAGGCCGCGCAGGGCCTGCGCGAGGCGCTCGCCATCTGCGAGGAACTGGGCAGCCCCTTCGGGCGCGCTTACGCGACGATGCACCTGGCCGAGGCCACGTCCGCCCTCGGCACGCACGCGGAGGCCCTCGGCCTCGCCCTGGCGAGCGTGGAACTCTGCACGCAGACACAGGACCGCGGCGGCAGGATGACCGCCCTCGTCATCCTGGGCGACGTCCGACTTGCCGAGGAAGCCCCGGAGAAGGCTCTGGAGTGCTACGAGGCGGCTCTCGCCCTGGCCCGCGAGATCCGCTCCCCCTACGATGAGGCCCGCGCCCTCGAAGGTGCCGGGCGATCCCTCGCATGCCTGGGGTCCGCCCGTGAGGGCCGTGCGTTCCTCTGCCAGGCCCTCACGATCGACGAACGGCTCCAGGTACCCGACGCCGACCGCCTGCGCGCACTGCTGTCCGACGCCTGAGACGGTTGTGCGGCCTCAGAGCCTGTCGGGTGGCCGGTTGGTTACGCTGCGATGAGGTCCTCGACGGTGCGGGCTCGTGCGGTCTTGCGGTGGGATTCATGGCTC
>NZ_JBEOVN010000271.1:0-7974 GCF_040295565.1 Streptomyces sp. NPDC002785
TCTCGGCTGCGCTCGAGCAGGGGAGACCCCATCTGCCTCAATCCTCCGCCTTGCAGCTGCACGCACCCAGCCCCGCTCCTTCTCCCACCCCCCATGTGCCGGTCGGTCTTATCTGCTCGGCATGCCCACGGGCGGTGCCGGTTCCGGCTTGCGGTTTCCGCTACGTCAACTTCTACCGTCTTCGGTGTGGCCGGAGAGACCGGCCCGGCGATGTGAGGCGGGGCAATGGCCTGGTCGATCGCGGATGTGGCCCGGATGTCCGGCGTGACGTCCCGGACGCTGCGGTACTACGACGAGATCGGCCTGCTGCCGCCGGCGTGGATCGGGAGCAACGGGCACCGCTACTACGAGGAGGCCGATCTGCTGCGGCTGCAGCAGATCCTGCTGATGCGGGAGCTGGACCTGGGGCTGCGCGAGATCCAGGCGGTCCTGGACAGCCAGGTGGATCAGCTGGCCGCGCTCCGCGAGCACCACCGACGACTGCTTGCGGAACGCGACCGGCTGGAGACGCTCGCCCGCACGGTCGGCCGCACCATCGCCGAACTGGAGGAAGGCAAGGACAACAGCGATATGGCAAAGATCAACAGGCCGGAGAACCTGTTCGAGGGATTCGAGCCCGGCCGCCACGAGGCGGAGGCGCGCGAGCGGTGGCCGGAGCAGTGGGAGCAGTCCCGGCGAGCCATCGCGGGGATGACCACCGAGGGTATGGAGCAGTGGCAGCGTGAGGTGACGGCGCAGATGATCCGCATGGCGGAGTTCATGGTGGCCGGCACACCCGTCGCCGATCCTGCGGTGCAGGCCGAGGTGGACGCCCACTACCAGGGCGTGTGCCGGTTCTGGACCCCGTGCGCGGCCGCGTACAAGGGACTGGGCCAGACCTACGTCGACGACCCTCAGTTCCGAACGAACTTCGACAGCATCGCCGAAGGACTGGCCGCCTACCAGCGCGATGCGATGGCCGTCTACGCCAACGCACGGCTGAGCTGACCGACGGTTCACACCGCCGGGGGGCTGCAGACCCCCGGCGGGCCTGGACCGGCTCATCGACGACCACGGCCGCACCGACGCCCAGGCGTGCCACTGCCCCCTGCACTGACCGCGGCGGAACAGCGTGAGATTCTGACGCGCATGACCCGGATCCTGACCCGCACGGACCTGTTGGAACTGCTGAACCCTTCAGACTGCATCCAGGTACTGCGAGAAGGTTTCGCCGCCTGTGTGCAGAGTGCTCTGCCAGGCCAGCGGGTGCGCACCGACCTTCCCTTCCCAGGCACCGCGACAGCCTTGCTGCCCGGGCTGCTTCCAGGGACCGACGCTTACACGGTCAAGGTCAACGCGAAGTTTCCCGGCGCGGTCCCGTCCCTGCGGGGCGTGATCTGCCTCCACAGCGGCACGGACGGCGAATTGCTGGCCTTGATCGACTCCGCCACCATTACGGCCTGGCGCACCGGCCTCGCCGCGGCCCTGGCCACCGACCTGATCGCCCGCCCGGCCGACGACGGTGCCCACACGGTCGGTGTGATCGGAGCCGGAGCCCAGGCCGAACTCACCATCCGTGGACTTCGCACGCTGCGCTCATGGGACCGTCTGCTCGTCCACGACACCGACGCGCAGCGGGCGGCTGCCTTCGCGCAGCGGCATGGCGGCACTGTGGCGTCCACGCCGACGAAGGTCGCCGCCGCGGCAGACGCGGTGGTACTGGCCACTTGGTCGCGTGAACCCCTGCTGTATCTGGAGGACCTGCTGCCGGGGCAGCACCTGACCGCGCTCGGCGCCGACGAACCCGGAAAGCAGGAAGTCGCCCCCGAAGTTCTTCTCTCCGCCAGGCTGATCGTCGACGACGCCGCACTCGTCGCAACGCACGGCGCCCTCGCCAACGCCGGATTGCCCTCCTCTACGGCTGCCGCCTCCCTCGGGGAGGTCATCCGCGGTGAGGCCGTCGCCCGCTCCCACAGCCGGGAAATCACTGCCTACGCCCCGGTCGGTCTGCCCTGGCAAGACCTGGCCTTGAGCTGGCTGGCCTTCCAGCAGGCAGAGGCAGCGGGAACGGGAGCAACCTTCGATCTCCTGTCATGACCCGCTGTCCAGCGTCGAGTAGTCCAGCTCGGGCTTGCGCCGGTCCAGGCAGGCAATGAGCAACTGCTGGATGCCGGTGTGCCGGATCTCGTAGCGGTCGACCATCTCCTCGACCGTCAACCGCCCCGTCAGCAGCGCGGCTTTCAGCGTCGTGGGCCCGTGAGAGGGGAAGTGGCTCGGTGACCACCCCGTGGAGCGCCTGAGCCCTGGGGTTCTCCCTCATGGCGGGGCCAGTTCGGTAGTAGCCCTTCGCGCCGGCGACGATCTCGTCGGTGACGGCGCACGGGGCCGCGCCATGGGAACGAAAGCCACCGCAACTGGCCCCCGTGCGCAGACGGCTCCGAGGAAAGGCCCGTCAGTCTCCGGTCGCGGCGCCTGCCGACGCCCGCCGATCGCCCGCGGAGTCCTTTGGCACGGAGAGCTCGCCGCGCCGCCGGTAAATGCACGCCACAAGTGCGGGAGGCACCCGGCGGGCGAGGGCGGATTCGTAACGGGGCTGGAGCAACAGAACCAGGCCCAGACCGCAGACGAACGCGACGCCGAACAGCATCCAGGACTTGGCGCCCCGCGCCGAATAGCCCACGATCCCGAACGAGAACAGCGCCGACCAGAAGTACATGAGCAGTACGGCCCGGCGGTGCGAATGGCCGAGCTGGAGCAGCCGGTGATGGAGGTGCCCCTTGTCGGCGGCGAAGGGGGACATCCCGTTCCACGTACGCCTGACGATGGCGAGAACGAGGTCCGCGACGGGCAGTGCGATGACGGACAGCGGCAGCAGCAGCGGAATGTAGACCGGCACCATCGCGGCCGACCCGGATCTGCCGTCGACGGTCTGGTTGAGGAGGCTCGGGTCGACCTCGCCCGTGACGGAGACCGCGCATCCGGCGATGAGCAGCCCGAGCAGCATGGACCCCGAGTCGCCCATGAAGATCCGGGCCGGGTGGGAGTTGTGGACCAGGAAGCCGAGGCACATGCCCGCGAGGATCGCGGAGATCAGCGTGGTGGAGGCGGCGGACTCGATCCCGTAGCCGTACCAGAGCCGGTAGGCATACAGGAAGAACGCCGTCGCCGCGATTCCCACCGTTCCGGCGGCCAGTCCGTCGAGCCCGTCGACGAAGTTGACCGCGTTGATGGTGACGACGATCAGCGCCACGGTCAGCAGGGTGCCCTGCCAGTCGGAGAGGTAGATCCCGTCGGTGCCCGGCACCGGTAGCCACAGGATCGTCAGCCCCTGGAACGCCATCACCCCGGCGGCGATCACCTGACCGCCGAGTTTGACCAGCGAGTCGACGCCCCATTTGTCGTCGAGAACCCCCAGGACCCAGATCACCGCGGCCCCGGACAGCAGCGCCCGCGGCGCCGAGCTCTGGGTGAAGATCTCTTCCAGGTGCGGCAGATGGGAAGCCACGAGGAATCCGGCCAGCAGCCCGCCGAACATGGCCATGCCGCCGAGGCGGGGAGTGGGTTCGCGATGGACATCGCGCGCCCGGATCTCGGGCATCGCCCCGATCGAGATGGCGAACTTCCGCACGGGGCCGGTCAGGAGCAGAGTCACCGCCGCAGTGATGAACAGCATGAGCAAGTAGTCCCGCACGGGCGGCCTCACATTCCGGCCCGAACGAGCCGATTCCTGAACAGCTTTTTTCCGGGGCTGCTGCTCAGGGTGGGACGGGGCCGGTGGCGAGTCCGTTGCGGCGGCATGGAAGCCCGGACCCCGGTCGAGGCCCCTCACTGCGCCCCGGTGAGCCTAACTCATACGTATTTCGGTACGGCGGGGTGTGGGGCGGAGGCGGGGTTCGGGACGCCGTGGGTGTCGAGCGATACGTAGGTCACCGGGCGGACGTGCCACTCGATGTGCCGGCCGCCACGCAGCAGTAGCGTGAACCCGCAGGGCTCGCCGCGGTGGAGCGCGCCCAGGGCCTGCACCCAGCCACCCTTGTCGGCCCAGTGGTGGGCGCGCACCAGCTCGCGGGGGGTGAGGCCGAAGAGGTGGTTCGCCCGGAGCTGGACGCGGATGGCACGGATGGCCTCCTGGGGCGTGGCCATGATGCGCAGGTCGATCGGCTCGGGGGTGAAACCGGTGGCGGGGCCGAAGCGGAGGGCTTCGAACCGGTAGCCGTGATCGAGGACCGGCTGTAAGGGGGTGGGGATGGTGCGCATGGTCGACCGTCCGATCGCAGCGTGTGGAGGGGCTCGGCTCCAACTGGCCGTGGGCATAGGGGAGTTACGGCGTCACACGGGCGTCCTGCACCAAGCCGAGCCGACGTTGGCGACGTACGGTGACGGTAGCGCTACTGGTGCGCATGGAGCAACATTGGGACGTCCCTAAGTTGTGCCCCTGCGCGCGAAGCGCCCTCAGCCGGCTCGGCAGAGGGCGCTTCGCGGCGTCGCTCAGATCAAGTGGTCGAACTCGCCGGCCTTCACGCCGAGCACGAACGCGCGCAGCTTGGCGACGCTCGTTGTGACGATCACGTCGGGATCGTCGCTCTCACGCATTTTGATCGAGCCGTCAACAGGTGCCAGCTCGATGCAGCTCTGATTGTCGTCGGGTCCTGAGAAAGAGGACTTCTGCCAGTTGATTGCGTCGGTCATGCCGGTTGACTCACATTTCCTGTGCGATGCGTTGGATGAATTGGTCCGACTCCTCCGTGCCGAGCGAGATCGACTTGACGGAATCAAGCAGCTCTCGATATCTGGCGAGTTGGGCCTCGGCGTCCAGGAAGCCCGCATTGAAGGCGCTGTCGATCTGAACCGTGTCGAGTGCTGGGATGCTCGCTCCGGCGTACAGCATCGAGTGCACCGAACTCGTGATCTGCGTGGTGAACGGGATGATGTGGATCGTCACGGATGGCCAGGCGGAGACCCTGCGCAGGAAGTCGAGCTGTTCCCTCATGGTTTCCGCGTCGCAGTACCGCATACGTAGGGCAGCTTCGTGAATAAACGCTTCGAACGGCATTGGAACGGGCCGGTCGAAAATATCGCGCCGTCTCATGCGGTGCTCGACGCGGGCGTTCAGCTCGGCGGTCGGGAGATCGGAAACGCCGCTTCGGATGAGGTCGCGTGCGTACGCTTCCGTTTGGAAGACGCCGGGCACATGCAGCATCTGGATGGTGCGGATGTAGGTCGCCCGGTGCTCCAGTTCCGCCAGGTCCAGAAATCCGGGGGAGAGTATGCCGCGATACTCGTCCCACCATCCCTTGGCGCGTTCCTCGGCCATGCTCGCGAGCGTGTCGACAAGATGCTTGTCGTTGGCTGAGTAGTGGGCGGCCAGTCGACGCACCCGCTGGTCGCTCACGCCGTACCGGCCGGACTCGATGTGGCTGATCTGGGCGCGCTCGCCACCCAGGTACGCGGCGGCCTCACTCCCGGACATCCCGGCCCGCTCGCGCAGTTTGCGAAGTTCCGCGCCCAGACGCTTCTGCCTGGCAGTCGGGTAGCTCCGTGGCGGCATTGGTCCCTCCCCTTCGTGCGGTACGAGTGTGCCGTCCCACTGTGTCGCTGGTCCACTCGTACGGGTGCTACGGCCGTCACACTGTTGCGCCGTCCCATTGTTGTGCCCTAGCGTCCATCGGCAACGAACTGCACGCCTCAGTGGGCCGAAGTGCAGCCATCCGCAAGCCAGTTGAGCGCAACCGGGTGGCCGATGCCACGGACCGCCGGCCACGGACCACGCAAGTCGGGAGACCGCACCATGACCTCCGTAACCGCCCCTCCACCCTCCTCCACCCACCTCCCCCAGCGTGGCGAGCGCTACCGCCTTGTCGCGCCGAACACCCCCACCGCACCCAGACTCGTACGCGACTTCATCGGGACGCTGCTGTACGTCACCGAGCATCCCGCCCTCGCGGACGACGCGCGCCTCTGCGTCAGCGAGATCGTCAACAACGCGCACTGCCACACGCGCTCGCCGCTGATCCGGGTGGACGTCACGGTCAACCGCAGGCAGGTGACCGTGTACGTGACGGATGACGATTCCGGCTCGCCGCCCGGCCCCCGGAACGCCGTGCACCCGGGCAAGGGCGAACACGGGCGCGGGCTCGTCCTCGTGGACGCCGTCGCCGCCCGCTGGGGGACCATCGCGTACGGAGTGCGGTCGCCGCACTCGAAGACCGTGTGGTTCACCCTCGCCGCCGCCGGACGCTGAGGTGCCCCGACCCGCACGTGGGGTGCGAGGCCCTCATCCGCTGCCCTGCCGGGAGAGAACCCGGGCATCTTCATGGCGCACGGCCAACTGAACGGGCACGGTGCGAGGGCCCTGCGTGGCAACGGTCTTCGGGGCGTTCTTCTCCCGTACGACGAGCAGCCCCGTCAGCACCAGCAGTACCCAGAGCACCGGGCCGAGCGGGTTTCCGGGGGAAATGAACCCCTGCGCGGCAAGCCCGAGGAGGCCGCCTGCGGAAAGCACGGCCGCGAGAACGACCTTGCCGAGGCTCATATCCGATGCCGCACCGGAACGGCGACGGAATTCGAAACGGCCAAAACTTTTGGTGAAGCACACCAGGAAGGCTCCCGAAATGCCGACCCATAGCGGTGCCATCGCGAACCACATCGGGCTACCGGGCGTCGGTGTCGCGAAGCCGAGTCCGACAATGGCGATTCCCGCCGTCATCACGAGCGCGGGCATGTGCCAGAGGTACAGGGTCATGAAACGGGTTCCGCACCACTGCAGAAAGGCGGTGGCCAGTGGACGTTCGGCAAACCGTGTGATGACCGGCTTGAGCGTCAGCCAGAGTCCGAGTTGGCCGATCGTCAGTGACAGCATCAGCGCGGTCGGAGGGCTCATGTTGGAGACCGGGGCCCCGGGCATTCCGATCATGGATGCCGGGTAGGGCCCGAAGAACACAGCGGCCGCGGTGAGTCCGAAGCCGACAGCGGCCAGACCCGCCAATGTCCACCTGCTCCGCACGCGCAGGCCGCCGTCGGCGTAGTGGAAGCCGAATTGGTGGGCCGCCAGCCAGACGAACAGGGCGTTCAGGAAACCGATCGCGGGGCCGACCTCGAAGCGCAGTACGTCGACGACCAGGGCGCAGACGGCGAGTACGCCGATCACACACCATCCGTACCGGCGGTACCACCTGAACATCACCGGCGTGAGCGCGACCACGAGCACGTAGACGGCGAGGAACCAGAGCAGCTGCCCGGCTATTTTGCCCGCCATCAGCACTGGTTGCTGAGGCACCCCCACACCGATCAGCGCGTGGGGCAGCAGCAGCCACACGGCTGCCAGGGGTATGACCGGCACCAGGAGACGCGCGATTCTGCTCCGGAGCCAGGTGCGCACCGATTTCGCGGATCGGAACGAGAAGAAATTGGCGGCACCGCCGGCGAAGAACACCATGGGCATGACCTGCGTCAGCCATGTGACGATCCACCAGCCGGGGCTTGCGAGAGCATTCCCGGTGCTCAAGTGCCCATTCTCATAGGCCAGTACGGGCATGAGCCAGTGCTGGGAAATCACGGCCAGCACACATAGTGCTCTGATGGCGTCTATGAGTGAATCGCGACCGCGACCGGGCGAATGAGCGTGGGTTTGCTGCATGCAATCATCGTGCAGTCAGCAGGCGATATGGACAGTAAAGCGGCCCCCCGAATTCATTGGGGGGCCAGCACTGCGTGCCATGGTGGGGTTCTCCCCACCGGGCACTGTCCTCCCGAGCGGGTCAAGCCGCCCGGCCCGGCAGGGCAGGGTCCACCGCGTACGGGGCGTGGTCGCCGCACACGAAGACGGTGTGGTTCACCCCCGCCGGACGCTTAGACCGACCGGCACATGGGGGGCGGCGTCGCGGGGCTGGGCACGCACATTTGCCGCGTTGTCGTCAATCACCATGGCTCCTTCCCCAAGCTCTCGGCTGCGCTCGAGCAGGGGAGACCCCATCTGCCTCAATCCTCCGCCTTGCA
>NZ_JBEOVN010000272.1:0-7937 GCF_040295565.1 Streptomyces sp. NPDC002785
GGGGAGGCCCCATCCGCTTCCTTCCTCCGCCTTGCAATCGAAGCCGCACGACGCCGCTCGCTGATCCGCTCCCTATCGTGGGGGAGGTCGTAAGAACGGGCCTCATCGAAGGAGCTCGCCATGCTCACCACCCGTTTTGTCAACGGAGCGCCCAACTGGATCGATCTGGGCACACCCGACCTCGACGGGGCCATCGCGTTCTACACCGGTCTCTTCGGCTGGGAGTACCTGGCCGGAGGCCCGGAGACCGGCGGCTACGGCATGTTCATGCTGGACGGGAAGACGACCGGGGGCGTGATGACGGTCACCGAGGAGCAGGCGAAGCCGTCCTGGTCGGTCTACTTCCAGTCGTCGGACGCCGACGCCACGGCGAAGGCGGTCGAGCAGGCCGGCGGCAGTGTGCCGTTCGCCCCGATGGATGTCCTGGACTTCGGCAGGATGGCCGGCTTCAAGGACCGGGCGGGCGCGTTCTTCGGTATCTGGGAGCCGAAGGAGAATCCGGGCCTCGGCGCCGTGAGTGTCGCGGGCTCCCTGTGCTGGGCCGAGCTGTACACCCCGGACGTCCCGGCGGCCGCCGCGTTCTACGGCACCGTGTTCGGATGGGAGACCGCGCAGACGCCGTTCCCGGAGGGCGGGGGCTCCTATACGGTGATCCGGACCAAGGGCGGCGGCGAGGACGCGAGTTTCGGTGGTCTGGTGCCCCTCAACGCCGTTGCGACACAAGCGGTCGCCGGACCGCACTGGCTGCCCTACTTCGAGGTCGACGACTGCGACGCCGCCGTCGCGGACGTGGAGCGGCTGGGCGGCAAACTGACGCTGGAGCCGATGGAGATGGAAGGCGTGGGCAAGTTTGCCGACGTCGCCGATCCGGACGGGGCGGAATTCGCCCTGATCAAGAGCGCGCAGGCACCGGAAGGCTGACCGGAAGCCATCGGCGCGCCGCATTGATGCGGCGTTGATCAGTCGTTTATCGCGACCGGGCACTGTGGGTTCCATGCTGATCAACACCGCGGCCGACCCCGCGCTCGCCTGGCAGGAGACAGCGCTGTGCGCGCAGGCGGGGCCCGAGTTCTTCTTTCCGGCCCCCGGCAGCTCCACGCGTGAGGCCAAGCAGCTCTGCAACGCCTGCGAGGGGCGCGAGGCCTGCCTGGAGTACGCCCTCGCCAACGACGAGCGCTTCGGCGTATGGGGCGGCCTCTCCGAGAAGGAGCGCGAACGGCTGCGCAGAACCAATCGCCGCCAGGCCTGAACTCGCCCTGCCCTCAGAACAATCCGGCCCGCCCGGGGCGCCGGCCGCACCCGCACGTGCAGGCCGGAGTACCCCTGGCCGGACGGGGGGTCCGGCTGAGACGATGTCAGCATGAATGATCACGACAGGGACGCTGTGTTCTCGGCGGCGGTGCGGCTGCGCATCGACGGCCGGCCCGAGGAGGCCCGACAGCAGCTGCTGTCTCTCTCCGCGGCCTTCCCCGCGGATGCCGAAGTGGCCTACCAGACCGCCTGGGTCCACGATGTGCTCGGTCTGGAAGCCGAGGCCGTGCCGTTCTACGAGCGCTGCCTGGACGGTGCGGGGCTGTCGGACGAGGACCGCCGGGGTGCGCTGCTCGGCCTCGGGAGTACCCATCGGGTGCTCGGACAGTACGAGAGAGCCGTCGAGGTCCTGCGCAGCGGTGTCGAGCAGTTCCCCGACGACGGGGCGCTGCGGACGTTCCTCGCCATGGCTCTCTTCAACACCGGCGAGCACCATGAATCCATGCAGCTGCTGCTGAGGCTGCTCGCCGCCACCAGTGAGGACCCACATGTCCGGCGCTACCGTGAGGCGATCCAGCACTACGCGCAGGACTTGTACGAAACGATGTGAGCCCGGCGCGGGGCGCTGTACCCGGGGCCTGTCCGGCGGATCGGGGCCGGACAGGCCCCGGGCCGCCGGACAGGTTTGCGGAGCAGTGGCCCGCGCCGGCGGGCCGACGACAGTCGTGCGGGCCGTCAGGCCAGGGCGCGCGCTGCCATCCGTGCCTTCCGGGCCACCAGCTTCTCGTCGAACTTCGACGCCTCGCCGTCCAGGCCCCCCATGTACAGGCCCAGCTCCTCCTGCGCCTTCAGGCCGTCGGGGCTCAGGCCGTCGATGTCGAGGACCTTCAGATAGCGCAGCACGGGCTGGATCACGTCGTCGTGGTGGATGCGCATGTTGTAGATCTCGCCGATCGCCATCTGCGCGGCGGCCCGCTCGAAGCCCGGCATGCCGTGGCCGGGCATCCGGAAGTTGACGACGACATCGCGCACCGCCTGCATCGTCAGGTCCGGGGCGAGCTCGAAGGCCGCACCGAGGAGGTTGCGGTAGAAGACCATGTGCAGGTTCTCGTCGGTCGCGATCCGCGCCAGCATGCGGTCGCAGACCGGGTCGCCCGACTGGTGGCCGGTGTTGCGGTGCGAGACACGGGTGGCCAGCTCCTGGAAGGCGACGTACGCCACGGAGTGCAGCATTGAGTGGCGGTTGTCGGACTCGAAGCCCTCCGCCATGTGCGCCATCCGGAACTGCTCCAGCTTGTCCGGGTCGACGGCGCGCGAGGTGAGCAGGTAGTCGCGCATCACGATGCCGTGCCGGCCCTCCTCAGCGGTCCAGCGGTGCACCCAGGTGCCCCATGCGCCGTCACGGCCGAAGAGCGAGGCGATCTCGTGGTGGTAGCTGGGGAGGTTGTCCTC
The DNA here is from genome assembly GCF_040295565.1 of Streptomyces sp. NPDC002785. NCBI lineage: Bacteria > Bacillati > Actinomycetota > Actinomycetes > Kitasatosporales > Streptomycetaceae > Streptomyces > Streptomyces sp. NPDC002785. Next base: position 2,704 of record NZ_JBEOVN010000272.1, read on the forward strand.
GGTCAGCAGATTCACGACCAGCGCGATCTTCCCGATGTCGGTGACCTTGGACTGATCGGCCTTCCAGGCCTCACCGTCCTCGAAGACGCCGGGGAAGTTCCGCCCGTCGGAGAACGGCACGTACTCGTGGGGCATCCAGTCCTTGGCGACCTTGAGATGGCGGTTGAGCTCCTTCTCCACCACCTCTTCCAAGGCGTACAGCAGTTGGGCGTCGGTCCACGCCTTCGGGCTGCCGAGGTGGGGAGCGCTGATCGTCACGGGGGACTCCTGGGGACGGGAGAATTACCTACGGATACGTAGGTTACGAGACCGTAGGTTAAAGCGGCAGTAAGGCCATCGCCAAGCCGGCCCCCGCGATGCCCGATTACGTAACGTTATGTGCGCAGGTTGTGGGGGGTGTTGTGGCCGACAGCCCGCTCGGCTGCCAACCATTCCGAACTCCGTCATATCCACCAATACGGCGCTGTGTCGGGCTCTGTGGAATCGGAATGGCTCTCTCAAATCCCGGCGCCGGGGCGCTCCAGCCCCAGATCCCGGCGCAGATACTCGGCCGTAAACGATGTGCGATGGCCGAGCAGTGCCGCCGGAGTCCCCTCGAAGACCAGCTCGCCGCCGTTTCTGCCGCCCTCGGGGCCGAGGTCGACCACCCAGTCCGCGCGCTTGAGCACATCGAGGCTGTGCTCCACGCAGATCACACTGTTGCCCGCGTCGACCAGCCGGTCCAGCAGATCGACGAGCGTGCCGGTGTCCGCCATGTGCAGTCCGGTGGTCGGCTCGTCCAGGACGTACACGCTGCCCGTCCGGTGCAGCCGGGTGGCGAGTTTGATGCGCTGGCGTTCACCGCCGGAGAGCGTGCTGAGCGGTTGCCCCAGTGTCAGATAGGTCAGGCCGACGTCGTCGAGCGTGTGCAGCTTCCGCAGCAGCGCCCGGTCGTCGAAGAGCTCGGCCGCCTGCGCGGCCGTCATCTCCAGTACGTCGGCGATCGACGCGCCGCCGACCCGGTGCTTCAGCACGTCGTCGTGGAAGCGTCGCCCCTCGCACACCTGGCAGGTGGTGGTCACCGGGTCCATGAACGCGAGATCGGTGCAGATGATGCCGCGCTCCGAGCAATGCCCGCACGCGCCTGAGGAGTTGAAGCTGAACAGGCCCGGCTCGACGCCGTTCTCCCTGGCGAAGACCTTGCGGATGGAGTCCAGTGCTCCGAGGTACGAGGCCGGGGTGGAGCGGGATGACGCGGTGATCGCCCCCTGGTCGATGACCACCGCGTCCGGGTATGCCGCCGTGAACACCCGGGAGACCAGTGTCGACTTGCCGGATCCGGCCACCCCGGTCACGACCGTCAGCACGCCCTCGGGGAACGCCACGTCCACGCCCTTGAGGTTGTGCAGTGCGGCGCCCGTCACCGGCAGTCGCCCGGTGGGGGGTGCGGAAGGTCTCCTTGAGCGGTGTCCGGTGGCGCAGGTACCGGCCGGTGAGGGTGTCCGCCTTGCGCAACCGCTCCACCGGGCCTTCGAACACGACCTGTCCGCCGTCGGTGCCCGCCCCGGGGCCCATGTCGACGATGTGGTCCGCGACAGCCATGACATCCGGGTCGTGCTCGACGACGACGACGGTGTTGCCCCGGTCGCGCAGCCGTACCAGAAGATCGTTCAGCCTGCTGACATCGCGCGGATGCAGGCCCACGCTCGGCTCGTCGAAGATGAACGTCAGCCCGGTCAGCGAACTGCCCAGGTGCCGGACCATCTTCAGCCGCTGCCCCTCGCCGCCCGACAGCGTGGTGGTCTCCCGGTCCAGGCTGAGATAGCCGAGCCCTATGCCCACCAGCCGCTCCAGCCGCTCGCGGGCGGCCGAGGCGATCGGACCGGCCACCGGATCGTCGATCCCGGCCAGCACGCCCACCAGATCGGCCACTTCCATCCGCCCGTAGTCGGCTACGGAGAGGCCGTCGATACGGGTGGCGAGCGCGGCCGCGTTCAGCCGGGCGCCGCCGCAGGACGAGCACACCGACTCAGTCGTGAAACGCCGGGCGGCCTCGCGCCGCCGCTCGGAGAGCGCCTCGGTGTCCCGCTTCAGGAAGAGCCGGGTGAACCGTTCGGCGATCCCCTCGAACCGCATGTCGGCCGAGGTCGACTTCAGCTCCAGCCGTACGGTGAAACCCCCTCCGTACAGAAGGAGCCGGAGCTCCTCCTCGGTGAACTCCGCGAGCGGCTTGTCATTGTCGAAGCGTCCCGAACCGGCGTACAGCTGCCACTCCCAGCTCCCCACCGAGAGGCCCGGCAGCAGCAGCGCACCTTCGTTGAGCGACTTCGTGACGTCGATCGCCCGGTCGACATCGAGGCGGACCGTGCGCCCCACACCGTCGCACTCCGGGCACATCCCGCTGGGGTCGTTGAAGGAGTACGAGGTCGCCGGGCCCGCACTCGGCGTTCCGTACCGTGAGAACAGCACCCGGATCACCGACCAGATGTCGGTCATCGTGCCGACGGTGGAGCGGGCGTTGCCGCCCAGCGGCTTCTGGTCCACGACGATCGCCACGGAGAGGTCGTCGATGGCGTCGACGTGGGGCCGCTCGTACTTCGGCAGCCTGTTCCGGATGAACCAGGTGAAGGTCTCGTTCAGCTGCCGCTGCGATTCCACGGCGATGGTGTCGAAGACGATCGACGACTTGCCCGACCCGGACACTCCGGTGAAGACGGTGATCCGCCCTTTGGGGACGGTGAGGGAGACATCACGCAGATTGTTCGCGCGTGCCCCGGTGATGACGATACTTCGGTCCGTATTCCGATCCATGCGGTCGAAGCTAACCGCGATACCGGACAGCTTCTGTCTGGATTTTTCGGGCGATCGGGCGACCGTTCCCCTCGCCACTCACACTCCCGCGCGTCCCTCCTCGGCTGTGATGTCACCGAATTCCCCGCCGGGCAACAACGCCACCGGTGCAGGCTCACCGGCCGCGCCGTTTTGCTGGACGCGGGGTCAGCAGGCCCCTCCGAGCAGATCGGTCAGGCTCCGGTCGAGATTCAGAAACCGGTGCTCGTCACCGGCCGGCACCAGTTCCTGCGCTCGCTCGAGAAAGCGGCGCAGCTCCGCAGTGCGGACGTGCACCATCGCGATTCCCTCGGTGGCATGGAACTCCAGGACCGTGCGCTCGTATCCGAACGGCCTGATGCGTACGTCTCCGACACCGACGGCTCCGTCCAATCCCGCCGCGAGCAGCTCGCGGGAGAATTCCCAGGACACATCGGTGCCCTCCAGGGTCGCCGTCGCGGGGAACGCCACGCGGACGGCGAACGGATCCCTCCGGTCGTACTGCAGGGTGGCGGGAAGGGTCTCCATCCGCGGTGCGGATGCGACCATGCGGGCCTGCACGGACTGCTCGATAACGGTGGACAAGACCTGCTCCCTTTCTCGGCCAGATGAACGGTCTCCGGCACTGATGGAGACGACGGAACTTCCTCATCCGTGCACCGGAAGGTGGCGTGAGCTGTATCACCGCACGCCGCCGCACCGATCGCGTGCCCACTTCCCACCGGTGCCCCCTGGACGGAGCACAGCTCGTGGGCTAGCTTCCAGCGCCATGAGGGTCAAGGGGAAGACGAGACGACTGATGTCATGGGGGCTCTGTGCGGCGGCGCTGACCGCAACACTGGCCACACCGGCAGCCGCGGCAACACCGGGGGAGCGGCACCGGCCCGGCGAACCGCCGGCCTGGACGCTCACCGAGACAGGGACCGATGCCCGCTTCCGCGGCCTCGCCGCCGTCAGCCGTCGTACCGCCTGGGTCGCGGGCTCGAAGGGCACGGTGCTGCGCACCGTGGACGGCGGCCGTCACTGGCGCGATGTGTCACCGCCCGGTGCGGCTCAGGAGGCTCTGGAGTTCCGTGACATCGAGGCATTCGACACCCGGCGCGCGGTGGCACTGGCCATCGGGGAGGGCGAGGCCTCCAGGGTGTTCCGTACGGACGACGGGGGAGCGACCTGGACGGAGTCGTTCCGCAACACCGATGCCCGCGCCTTCTACGACTGCCTCGCCTTCTTCGACAGCCGACACGGACTTGCGATGAGCGATCCCGTCGACGGGAAGTACCGCATCCTGTCGACAGCTGACGGCGGCCGGAGCTGGCGGGTGCTGCCCAGTGCGGGCATGCCGGATGCCCAGGCCGGTGAGGCGGGGTTCGCCGCCAGCGGTCAGTGCCTGGTCGCGTCGGGCCCCAAGGACGTCTGGCTGGCGACCGGGGGCGCCGCCACCGCACGGGTGCTGCACTCCGCCGACCGCGGGCTGACCTGGAAAGCGACCGAATCCACGATCCCGGCCGGTGACCCGGCACGCGGCGTCTTCGGCCTGGCCTTCCGCGACCGCCACCACGGCATCGCGGTCGGCGGCGACTACCGGGCAGGCCGGCCGTCGCCGAACGCCGCGGCGGTGACGGACAACGCCGGCCGCAGCTGGCAGCAGTCCACCACCCCGCCGGCCGCCTACCGCTCGGGCGTCGCCTGGCTCCCGCACAGCAGGTCGGGTGCGCTGGCGGTCGGCCCGACCGGCACGGACCTCACCGTGGACGGCGGCCGCACCTGGCGCACGGTCGACACAGGTTCGTACGACACGGTCGACTGCACACCGGACGGCGGCTGCTGGGCCGCGGGCGAGAGCGGACGGGTGGCGCGCGCGGGGTTCTAGGGCGGGGGCCCTGCGATCGAGCAGTGGTACCGGGTGGCGGATGCCCGCTACCCGGGCAACTGCTGCCGGTACGGGGCGAGTTCGTCCGAGGTCTTCGTCGCGATGAACTCCGTGATCCGGTACGCGCACACGCCCTGTGCCACGAACGGATCCTCCGCCGCGATCTTCTCGATCTGCGCTCGGTCGTCCCCGACGGCCAGGATCACCCCGCCGTCGCGCGGGTTCTTGCGGCCCGACGCGATGAACATCCCGGCCGCGTACTGCGTGTCCAGCCAGGCGACATGGTCCTGCAGCAGTGCGTCGATGCGCTCGACGGGTGCGGTGTAGGTCAACTCGAGTACGAACATGATCTCCAGGCTACGGGACGACGGCGCATCGGCCCCGGGCCGTGTCCGCGAAGTCCCGCCGCCGAGCCGGCAGCTTCCCATTCGCCGGTCGGTCTCGGGCCGACCGGCCTAAGACCGACCGGCAAATGGAGGGCGGCGTCGCGGGGCTGGGCACGCGCATCTGCCGCGTTGTCGTCAATCACCAACGCTCCGCGTTGCCTCAATCCTCC
>NZ_JBEOVN010000273.1:0-7929 GCF_040295565.1 Streptomyces sp. NPDC002785
CAGCGTCAGGTCATCGGCGAAGTGCCGGTCGCCGGTGGCGTCGGGCACGTACTTCACACAGACAACGATCCTCAAGCTCACGCCGGCTCTCCTACCTGGGTGTGGTTCGTATCGACGAGACTATGGCACTCAGTACCCTCTGTAAAGGAACTCAGTGCCAGCATGGGGCTTCCGGTGCTACGTTCCCCGCATGACTGACGCGCGCAGACCGGCGAAGAAGGCCCCCATGCGGGAGGTGCTCGCCGAGGCGGCCTTCCAACTCTTCCTGGAGCGGGGCTTCGAGCAGACCACGGTGGACGACATCGTGGCGAGAGCCGGGGTCGGGCGCCGGTCGTTCTTCCGGTACTTCCCCTCCAAGGAGGACGCGGTCTTCCCGGATCACGAGCGCTGCCTTGCCGACATGACCGCGTTTCTTGCTGCGGTCGGTGACGCGGAGCCGGTCGACGCGGTGTGCGACGCGGCCCGGCTCGTGCTGCGCATGTACTCCGCCAACCCCGAATTCTCCGTTCAGCGCTACCGGCTCACCCGGGAGGTGCCCGGGCTTCGTACCTACGAACTGTCCGTGGTGCGCCGTTATGAGCAGACGCTGGCCGGCTATCTCCGTGACCGGTACGGCCAGTCGGGGAATGGCGCACTGCGGGCCGAGGTGATCGCCGCGTCCGTGGTCGCCGCGCACAACAACGGGCTGCGGACCTGGCTGCGTTCGGGCGGTGAGGGGGACGCGGAAGCCGCGGTGGATCACGCCCTCGGGCTGGTGCGGCAGGTATGGGGGAGTGCGGCTGCCAGGGGTGCGTCCCCGGCAGCCGCCGATGGCGACGTGGTGGTGATGGTTGCCGCCAAGGGGGCCCCGATGTGGCGCGTCGTGCAGCAGATCGAGTCGGCCATCGGCCGGGGCTGACACCCGGGCCGGCCTCGGTATGGCACTGAGTGCCTTTACGTTTCAGCACTCAGTGCCCTATGGTGCGGACGCGCCGACGCGCAGGTACGGCGCATCCGAGCCGAGCGCAGGGGGTCGACACGTGTCCCAGCCAACAAGTGGCACCGTGCAGACGGTGCATGAGAAAGCCGGCCTGTACTACCACCGGTGCCGCTGGTGCGGCACGGCCTCCTTCCGGAGACTGCTGTGCCCGGTGTGCGCATCAAGTGATCTGAAGCCCGAACACAGCGCCGGTCTGGGCGTCGTGGTGAGGTCCGGCGTCGTGCATCGCTACACGGACGCGGCGCGCAACGAGTCCCTCGTCCGGCTTCCCGAGGGCTTTGTGTTCCGTTGCCGTGTCGTGGGCGCCGCACCGCACCAGGTGATGGTCGGCGCGCGGGTGCGCCCGGTTGCCGGCGATGACCGGGATGCGGGCGAGGTGGTATTCGAACTCTGCGACCCGCCCAGGCGCGACGACTGGTTCTGAGCCTGCGCAGGACCGGCCTGCTCGTCGCCGCCGCGGTCCGGGCGGCGACCTCCCCTACGCGCTGGATGTTCGAACCCACCCGCGCCGGTTGCCGGCGCGGGTGTTCATGGTCGCGTCGGTGATCACGAGGGTGCTCGGCCTGGATGCCGCGGTGATGGCACGCAGGCCGGGCCGTCTCTGTGGGGGTGCCGGCGCGTACTGATCGGGTGCGGCGTGCGGCAGCGATCAAACCGCCAATCCCGGGTAAGCGTCACAAGCGGGAAACCCTCATCTCCCCCTATTCGAGGAATAGTGAAAGCGGGGAACTCGTGAGAGGCCGCCAGTTTTCGCCGCCGGGCCTTTCAAGGGGGGTAATAGGGGGGTGAGGAGGGGGCAGGTCGAATCCATTGCTGCGGTAGCGTCGCTGCCCAAGTGGATTCGATTTGATGAGAAAGCGTGGAACTCATGAGTGGTCATTCACTGCAGTCATTTGAATTCCCGGCCTGGCCCCAGTACGGGGACGGGGAGCGGGCGGCTCTGAACCGCGCTCTCGATCAGGGCCAGTGGTGGCGTATGGGCGGAAGCGAGGTCGACAGCTTCGAGGAGGAGTTCGCCGAGTACCACGGCTCCCCGTACGCGCTCGCGGTGACCAACGGAACGCACGCTCTGGAGCTGGCCCTCCAGGTCCTCGGCGTCGGCCCCGGTTGCGAGGTCATCGTCCCGGCGTTCACCTTCATCTCCTCCTCCCAGGCCGCCCAGCGGCTCGGCGCGGTGGCCGTTCCGGTGGACGTCGACTCGCAGACGTACTGCATCGACCCGTCCGCCGCGGCTGCCGCGATCACTCCCAGGACCCGGGCGATCATGCCGGTCCACATGGCGGGTCAGATCGCCGACATGGACGCCCTCGAAAAGCTGTCCGCCGACTCGGGCGTACCGATTCTCCAGGACGCCGCGCACGCCCACGGCGCGCAGTGGCAGGGCAAGAGGGTCGGTGAACTCGGTTCGGTGGCCGCCTTCAGCTTCCAGAACGGCAAGCTGATGACCGCGGGCGAGGGGGGCGCGGTGACGTTCCCGACCGCCGAGCTGTACGAGGCCGCGTTCCTGCGGCACAGCTGCGGTCGCCCCCGGACCGACCGCAAGTACTTTCACGGAACATCGGGCTCCAACTTCCGGATGAACGAGTTCTCCGCCTCGGTGCTGCGCGTCCAACTGGGCCGGCTGGCCGGCCAGATCGACACTCGCGAGGAGCGCTGGCCGCTGCTGGCGAGCCTGCTCGCCGAGATACCCGGCGTCGAACCGCAGGGCCAGGACGAGCGCAACGACCGCAACCCGCACTACATGGCCATGTTCCGGGTGCCCGGTCTCGGCGAGGAGCGGCGCAACGCTCTCGTGGACGCCCTGATCGAGCGGGGGCTCCCGGCCTTCGTCGGCTTCCGTGCCGTCTACCGCAGCGACGGTTTCTGGGAGACGTGTGCTCCGGAGGAGTCCGTGGACGACATTGCCCGCCGCTGCCCGAACTCCGAGGCGCTCACCCGGGATTCCGTCTGGCTGCACCACCGCACACTGCTCGGCACGGAGCAGCAGATGCACGACATCGCGGCCGCTGTCGCCGCGTGCATGGCGGGAGCATGAGCGAACGAGCGGACGGCGAGGGGGTATGCGACGGGATCGTCCGCGTCGCCGTCGTCGGACTGGGCTGGGCCGGCCGGGAGATCTGGCTGCCGCGACTGATCGAACACCCCGCCTTCGAGGTCACCGCCGTCGTGGACCCGGCGGCCGAAATCTCCGTACGCCCTGGCATCCGGTCGATCGGCGACGTCGCCGGGTTGGACCCGGACACCGTCGATCTCGCCGTTGTCGCCGTGCCGAACCATCTGCACGCCGACATCGCCGAGAAGCTCCTGGCCCGGGGTATCCCCGTGTTCCTGGAGAAGCCGGTGTGCCTCACCTCCGCCGAGGCCGGCCGACTGGCCGCGGCGGAACGCACAGGGGGCGCCGTACTCCTGGCCGGCAGCGCTGCCCGCTACCGGGCCGACATACGCACGCTGTACGAGCGGACGGCATCGGTGGGACAGGTGCGGCACATCGAGCTGTCCTGGGTGAGGGCGCGCGGTGTTCCGGACTCAGGCGGCTGGTTCACCCAGTCGCGGCTGTCCGGCGGCGGGGCGCTCGTGGATCTCGGATGGCACCTGCTCGACACCGTCGCGCCGATCCTGGGGCCGGCCGCCATCACCCAGGTGGTCGGCTCGGTCTCCGACGACTTCGTCAACAGCGCTTCCGCGCGGGCCCGCTGGCGCGATGACGATCCCGTCGGCGACCTACCGGGGGCGGGCGGGGACGTCGAGGACACCGCCCGCGGCTTCCTCGTCGCGGACAACGGCATCTCGCTGTCACTGCGCGCGAGCTGGGCCTCGCACGAGGCGCGCGACGTCACGCTGATCAAGGTCGAGGGCAGTGCGGGCGTCACGACACTGCGCTGCACCTTCGGATTCAGCCCGAACCGCGACGGCGGTTCGGTCCTGACCCTCACCTGCGACGGCGAGACCACGCAGCTGCCGCTGCCACAGGAGCGGATCGGCGCGGAGTACGACCGGCAGCTCGACGAACTCCCCGCCCTGCTGGGTGATCCCGGCATGACGGGTCGGGCCGTGGAAGAGGCCCGCCGGAACATCGGCGTCATCGAACGCCTCTATGCATCGGCCCGGCAGCGAGGCCTTCCGGACCACGACGTACCCAGGGAGTACCCGATGGACAGGCGAACGGCAGGGCTCACCGTGGACGGCGTGGAGCCGTCCCGTGCGCTGGAGCATCCGAAGAGTGTGATCGTCTTCGACCTCGACGGAGTGCTGGTGGACAGCACCGACGTGATGCGCGAGGCGTTCACCATCGCGTACGCGGAGGTCGTCGGCGACGGCCCGGCGCCGTTCGAGGAGTACAACCGCCATCTGGGCCGCTACTTCCCGGACATCATGCGCATCATGGACCTCCCGCTCGCGATGGAGGAGCCCTTCGTCAGGGAGAGCTACCGGATGGCCCATCTGGTGCCGATGTTCGACGGTGTCCCGGAGATGCTGCACACGCTTCGCGAGCGGGGATTCCGGCTCGCCGTGGCCACCGGGAAGAGCGGCCCGAGGGCCCGGTCTCTGCTCGAACAGCTGGGCGTGATCGGCCTGTTCGACCATGTCATCGGATCCGATGAGGTCGCCCGCCCGAAGCCCGCGCCGGACATCGTGCTGCACGCCCTGGACCTGCTGGGGGCCGGCCCCGACAGCGCGGTCATGGTCGGCGACGCCGTGACCGACCTGGCCAGCGCCCACGGCGCCGGAGTGGCGGCACTGGCGGCCCTGTGGGGAGAGACCGACGAGGCCGCCCTGCTCGCTGCCGGCCCCGACGCCGTGCTGCGCAAGCCGGGCGATCTGCTCACCCTCTGGCCTGCCGCCGCCTCAGGCTGACGGCCGCAGAAGTACGCGGGCCCGACCGTCCACGACGGCCGGGCCCGACTTGTTCGCGCCGCGGGCCTTCCGCCGCGGGCCGTCACGACCGTTCGAGCGCCGAACGGAGCACGCGGCCGCGAGAGCGCGGAGGCGGCCGGCGGGATGCCCGGCCGCTCGCTCATGGCTCGAGAGGGCGTGCTCGCCGATCGGCCACCGGCAGTTCACCGCAGTGCGGCAGACCACTCGCGAGAATCGCGCCGACCGGCGTGGGGGAGGGCTCCGTACCGGAATCCGTGCCGTTCTCGGATATTTCCCGTCTCACTGTGGAACCTTCATTCATCCGCCCACCGAAAACTACTGCCCGGATGCCTCGAATTCCCTTCGGGAGAGAGTCAGGGAGGACATAGGGGGTTGGCAGGGGTACAGGAGAGCGCCACTTGACGCGAGACTGATCGACGACTCGCCCAGCGCTGTGGGGCGGCAACGGATTCCGGCCGCGCGAGATGCCATGCCTCGCCAACCGACGGATGTGGTGACATGCTGCGTACTGAACTGATCCGGCCGCTGCCCGAACTCCTGCGGGCGCACGCCGATCGGTTCGGGGACAAGGCAGCCTTCCGCGATGCCCGCCGGAGCGTGACCTACGCCGAGCTGGAGCGCCGCACCGGGAGGATCGCCGGTCACCTGGCCCGTCTGAGACTGCAGCCGGGCGACCGCGCGGCCATCTACCTCGGCAACTGCGTCGAAGTGGTCGAGAGTTACCTGGCCATCGCCAGGGCAAGCGCGATCGGCTCGCCGTTCAACCCCCGGGCCACGGACGCTGAGCTGGCCTACCTGCTCGACGACAGCGGCGCCCGCGTCGTCATCACCGACCCGGCCCACGCCGCACAGCTCGGCCGCGTCCTCAAGGACCGGCCCGACATACGGGTCGTCATCACCGGTGACCGCGGCGTGCCGGCCGACGCCCCCGCCGGGACGATGAGCTTCGAGGCGCTGGCCGGCACGGAACCGGCCACCGGGCCACGGGACGACCTCGGACTCGACGACCTCGCGTGGATGCTCTACACCTCCGGGACCACCGGCCGGCCCAAGGGCGTGCTGTCCACGCAGCGCAACTGCCTGTGGTCGGTGGCGGCCTGCTACGCACCCGTTCCCGGACTGACCTCCGAGGACCGGGTGGTGTGGCCCCTGCCGCTCTTCCACAGCCTGTCGCACATCGCGTGCGTGCTGGGAGTCACCGCAGTCGGCGCGACGGCCCGCATCGTGGACGGGTTCGAGGCCGAAGAGGTATTGGACGCACTGCGCGAGGACTCGGCCACCTTCCTGGCCGGAGTGCCCACCATGTACCACTACCTCGTACGGGCGGCCCGACGGCAGGGCTTCAGCGCACCTCACCTGCGTACGTGTCTCGTCGGCGGCGCCATCACCACGGCGTCGTTGCGCCGCTCGTTCGAAGAGGCATTCGGAGCGCCGCTGCTCGACGCGTACGGCAGCACGGAGACCTGCGGTTCGATCACGATCAACTGGCCGACCGGCGCCCGGGTCGAGGGCTCCTGTGGCCTTCCCGTGCCCGGTCTCGGCGTACGACTCGTGGACCCGGAGACGGGCAACGACGTGGGCGCCGGGCACGAGGGCGAGGTCTGGGTGAACGGGCCCAGCGTGATGGCCGGCTATCACAACCAGCCCGAAGCCACGGCCGAGGCGATCCAGGACGGCTGGTACCGCACCGGCGACCTGGCCCGCCGCGACGCCGCCGGCTACTTCACGGTGACCGGCCGCATCAAGGAACTCATCATCCGCGGCGGGGAGAACATCCACCCCGGCGAGGTCGAGGAAGTCCTGCGGCGGGTGCCGGGCGTGGCGGACGTGGCCGTGGTGGGCAGGCCGCACGAGACGCTCGGCGAGGTGCCGGTGGCCTGCCTGGTCCCGGGGCCCGAAGGGTTCGATCCGGAAGCGCTGTTCGCCGCCTGCCGCAAGGAACTCTCGTACTACAAGGTGCCCGAGGAGCTCTACGAGATCGCCCAGGTACCCCGTACGGCCTCCGGCAAGATCACCAGGCATGTCCTGCTGGAGCAGCCCGCGCGGTTGCGCGCCGCAGGTGCCAGCCACTACGAGTCCCTGTTCCGGCTGGACTGGATCCCGCTCCCTTCCGTGCCGCCGCCGAGCGTTGTCCCGGGCCGCTGGGCACTGGTCGGCACGGGAACGGCCGACCTGCCGGCAGGTCTGCTCGCCCACGGCATGCGGGTGTCGGACTACCCCGATCTGGCCGCGCTGCGCGAGGCGACGGCCGCCGGAGAGCCCGCCCCCGACGTCACCGTGCTGGCCCCTGTGGCAGAACCCGTCGGGGACGACGGGTACCGCCACCTGACCGAGCCCGTCACAGCATGGCTGGCCGACGACCGGTTCACCGACGGGCACCTGCTCGTCGCGACCCGGCGCGCGGTCGCGGCCGCACCCGACGAGAACATCCCGGATCTGTGGCAGGCCGCTCTGTGGGGACATCTGCGCGGCATCCAGGCGGAGCACCCCGGCCGCATCGTCCTCACCGACCTGGACACCCACGACGAACGCTCCGGCGCGGCGCTGCCGGCCACCCTGTCCCACGGCGAACCGCAGTTCGCGGTGCGTTCCGGCATCGCCCTGCTGCCCAGACTGGCGCGTGCCGCCGCGCCCGCACCGGGCGACCGGGAATCCGCGCTGGACACCCGGCGCACGGTCCTTGTCACCGGGGCCGACGGAGCAGCCGCCGCAGCGGCCGCGCGACACCTGGTGATCGGACACAGCGTCCGCCATGTACTGCTGGTCAGCGACAAAGGCCCGCGCGACCGCGCCGCGGCCGCACTACAGGCCGAACTGACCCGGGCCGGCGCCCGCGTCGCACTCGCCGCCTGCGACCTCACGGACCGTACGGCGCTCGCCGACGTACTGACACAGGTCAGACGACCGCTCACCGCCGTGGTGCACACCCCGGGCGAGCACCCGGGAGCGGTCGACGCTCTGCGCTCGGCGGCGCTCGGCGCCCTGAACCTGCACGAACTCACTCTCGACGCCGGCCTCGACGCCTTCGTGCTCTTCTCCTCGGCGGCGGGACTGCTCGGCACGGCCGGCCGTGC
>NZ_JBEOVN010000274.1:0-7693 GCF_040295565.1 Streptomyces sp. NPDC002785
GTGTCCCGGAGGACACCGGCCCCCCACCGCGCTGGCGCACCGGATGTCGTCGGGCCAACGGAACCGGATCCGCGCCCAGGCCGGTGCGAGCTACTGTAGCCGTCCAGTTCTGGCTGTCCGACCTGCCCGACCCGGCCGGTACATCGCGGTCACGGGGCGGACGTTCGACGGCACGCCGCGACGGCTCGGCGATCTGCAGCACGTAATCGACAGCTCTGCTGTGAGCTACCCTCGATTCAAATCAATGCCATCGCCGGAAGAGCGTCGCCTGCGCGTGGGCCGGTCCTTGAATTCGACCTTCACGTCGATCAAGGGAATGGTGTAATCAAGTCTCGGCTCACCCTCAACCAAGAGTGTGAAGGTTGTCATCAGGTGGCCGGGGATAAGCGTTGGCTCCATGGTCAAGTTGGACTGGCCAGGCGTGGCTTGCGGTGTGTGTCTCACGGGCGTGCCGTCGTTCCAGTCTTCCCACGCAGTCTCGATCAACTCGATGATGGGCACCCCAAGGTCAAGGACAATCGGCGCCCCGGAGTCAAAGAGGTTCGCTGGAATATCCTTACCGGTTTGGTTCAGCATCTGAATCTCGACGATGTAGGGGTTTACGAGAACATTTCCGTCGTAGGCGACAACAAGTCGTCCATCGGATAGACCAGTTGATGGGGACATCAACTGTGCCAACTTGTTCACATAGAACCCCAAGCGCCTCTTGGGCAGGGCAGTCCGCAATGTCACCACGGCAGCAACGATGCCGGTGATCACGGTAGCTATGACACTGGCAATAGCTACCAAAATTGCAGGATCCGCCCAGCCCTCGGCCAGGTACACCACGTCGCCTCCCATTGTGATCACCACCGTCGGAGATGAAGCCAGAATCCTAGCCAGTCGCCCGGCGCCCACCGGCATCATTACGCCGGGAAAGACTGGCGTCTGTCCTTGGGACCGGCAGCGCGGAGTTCGCCCAACTGTCGCCCCACCGTTGCCAACTATCCGTAAATTGGCGACTGTTGAGCGCGGCGACGGATGAGGTGAGGTCGGTTGGACGGCTCAGGTGTGGGCGTGGGGCAGGTGGCTGTGGTGGGGCGTGGGCTCGGGAAGAGGTTCGGGTCCACCGCCGCTCTGGACCGGACCGGGAGCGCTGGGAGGGGCCGGCACCCGATGCCGCGATCGGCATCGATCTGGGGCTCACGCACTTCGCGCCCGACTTCACCATGATGGCGCTGCCGCAGGACCACACCAACGGCACCAGCGGAATCGACCCCTACCCGACCGCCATGGTCGCCGACAACGACCTCGCCGTCGGCCGGGTCGTCGACACGATCTCGCACAGCAAGTTCTGGAAGGACACGGCGATCTTCGTCCTCGAGGACGACTCGCAGGCCGGCGTCGACCACGTCGACGGACACCGCGCACCCCTCTGGGTGATCAGCCCCTACGCCAAACGGGGCGCCGTCACCTCCACCTACTACACCCAGATCAACGTGGTGAAGACCATCGAGCAGATGCTCGGCGCCCAGCTGATGAACCAGATCGACCGGGCCGCCGAGCCCATGCGCGACCTGTTCACCGACACGCCCGACTTCACCCCGTACACCAGCCTGCCCAACCGGATTCCGCTGGACTACGGCCTCAAGAAGCCGGCCTCCGCAGCCGCCGCGAAGAGGGCCGACAGCGGTGCCCAGCGCCCACAGGTACCCGCCCACATGCGGGAGATCGCCGCGCAGTGGGAGGCCTGGAGCACGATCCAGGCGAAGGCCACGGGTGGCTCCCACCCCGTCGAGGACCAGGGGAACCCGGCCCAGCTGAACCGGATCACCTGGTACGCGTCCACCGGATGGACCAAGCCGTACCCGGGCGACAGCCGCGTCCTGGCACCCAATGAGGTACCGGGCCGCGACAACCCGCCGCAGGAGCTCGGCGACTGATCATTTACGTGTCACGGAGGGCCGGTCACCCCGCTTCAGGGGCGGCCGGCCCGTCGCACGGGACTTCGGATATACCCCTTGCACCAGCGCCGACGACGGCGCTGTGCACAGCCGACGGCCCGGCATGAAGCGGAGCTGCGGGCGCGCTTAAGAAATCCTCGATGGACCTGTGGCGCGGGGTGCGGCAGATTTCTCCGTGACGGCAGAGGATGGAGCGCGGCAGCCGATCGACGCGCGCTGCCATGCCGTTCCTCTCATTTTCCCCGGGCCGCAGGCTTCCCCAAGACTGCCCCCGGCCCGGGGTACTCAACGCCGTACAGCGCAGGGAGCCACCGCCGTGAAGGCACTCGTGAAGCAGAAGGCCGAGCCGGGGCTCTGGCTGATGGACGTGCCCGAGCCGGAGATCGGCCCCTCGGACGTACTGATCAAGGTGCTCCGCACCGGCATCTGCGGCACCGATCTGCACATCCGGAACTACGACGGCTGGGCGCAGCAGGCCGTACGCACCCCGCTCGTCCTCGGACACGAGTTCGTCGGCGAGGTCGCGGAGACCGGCGCCGATGTCGTCGACATCAACATCGGCGACCTGGTCAGCGGCGAGGGCCACCTGGTCTGTGGGAAGTGCCGCAACTGTCTGGCCGGGCGCCGTCACCTGTGCCGCTCCACGCTCGGGCTCGGCGTCGGCCGGGACGGGGCATTCGCCGAGTACGTCGCCCTGCCCGCGTCCAATGTGTGGGTGCACCGGGTCCCCGTCGACCTCGACGTCGCGGCGATCTTCGACCCGTTCGGCAACGCCGTGCACACCGCGCTGTCGTTCCCGCTGGTCGGTGAGGACGTACTGATCACCGGCGCCGGACCGATCGGCATCATGGCGGCGGCGGTCGCCCGGCACGCCGGGGCCCGTAACGTCGTCATCACCGACGTCAGCGAGGCCCGGCTGGAACTGGCCCGGAAGGTCGGCGTCAGCCTCGCTCTCAACGTCAGCGAGGAGACCATCTACGACGGGCAGAAGCGCCTCGGACTGCGCGAGGGCTTCGACATCGGCCTGGAGATGTCCGGGCGGCCCGAGGCGATGCGCCACATGATCGAGAACATGACGCACGGCGGCCGGATCGCCATGCTCGGACTGCCGTCCGAGGAGTTCCCCGTCGACTGGTCCCGCATCGTCACCTCGATGATCACCATCAAGGGCATCTACGGCCGCGAGATGTACGAGACCTGGTACGCCATGTCCGTACTGCTGGAGGGCGGCCTCGACCTCGCCCCCGTGATCACCGGCCGGTACGGCTACCGCGACTTCGAAGCGGCCTTCGACGACGCGGCGAGCGGCCGCGGCGGCAAGGTCATCCTCGACTGGACCTCCTGACCCGACGCCTCCGTAGACGACGCCACCGTAGACAGCTGGGAGACACCCTTCATGTTCGACTCCGTACGCGACGACATGCGCACCACCCTCGAAGAGATCGAGGCCGCCGGACTGCACAAGCCCGAGCGCGTGATCGGCACCCCGCAGTCCGCGACCGTCGCCGTCACCGAGGGCGGCCGCCCCGGTGAGGTGCTCAACTTCTGCGCCAACAACTACCTGGGCCTCGCGGACCACCCCGAGGTGATCGCCGCCGCCCACGAGGCGCTGGACCGCTGGGGCTACGGCATGGCCTCGGTCCGCTTCATCTGCGGCACCCAGGAGGTCCACAAGGAGCTGGAGCAGCGGCTCTCCACGTTCCTCGGCCAGGAGGACACGATCCTCTACTCCTCCTGCTTCGACGCCAACGGAGGTGTCTTCGAGACCGTTCTCGGCCCGGAGGACGCGGTCATCTCCGACGCCCTCAACCACGCCTCCATCATCGACGGCATCCGCCTGTCCAAGGCCAAGCGCTTCCGCTACGCCAACCGCGACATGGCCGACCTGGAGACGCAGCTGAAGGAGGCGTCCGGGGCCCGGCGCCGGCTCATCGTCACCGACGGCGTCTTCTCCATGGACGGGTACGTTGCCCCGCTGCGCGAGATCTGCGACCTGGCCGAGCGCTACGACGCCCTGGTCATGGTCGACGACTCGCACGCCGTCGGCTTCGTCGGCGCCGGCGGCCGCGGTACGCCCGAGCTGCACGACGTGATGGACCGCGTCGACATCATCACCGGCACCCTCGGCAAGGCCCTCGGAGGTGCGTCCGGCGGCTATGTCGCGGCCCGCGCCGAGATCGTCGCGCTGCTGCGTCAGCGCTCCCGCCCGTACCTCTTCTCCAACTCGCTCGCCCCGGTCATCGCGGCGGCCTCGCTCAAGGTCCTGGACCTGCTGGAGGCCGCAGGCGACCTGCGCGAGCAGCTCAATGCCAACACCGCGCTCTTCCGTACCCGGATGACCGAGGAAGGCTTCGACGTCCTGCCCGGCGACCACGCCATCGCCCCCGTCATGATCGGGGACGCGGCGAAGGCAGGCCGGATGGCGGAGCTGCTCCTGGAGCGCGGTGTGTACGTGATCGGGTTCTCGTACCCGGTCGTCCCGCAGGGCGCGGCCCGTATCCGCGTCCAGCTCTCCGCCGCGCACTCCACGGCGGATGTGAACCGCGCCGTGGACGCGTTCGTCGACGCGCGGGCGGCGCTGGGGGAGTAGCGGCGCTGAGGACGGGGCGCTTTACGGAGCCCCGTCCAAGAGCCTCACCCGGGCGACCGGGTTCCCGCCGTGACCTGGGACAATGGGTCACATGATCGATGCACGGCGGCTGCGCATTCTCCGAACGGTGGCGGACCACCGCACGGTGACCGCCGCAGCCGCCGCGCTGTATCTCACGCCCTCCGCGGTCTCCCAGCAGCTCGCCGCGCTGGAGCAGGAGACCGGCCACCGGCTGGTCGAACGCAACGCGCGCGGCGCCCGGCTCACCCCGGCCGGCGAGATCCTGCTGACCCACACCAATGCGGTGCTGGCCCAGCTGGAACGGGCCGAGGCGGAGCTCGCCGCGTACAGCGCCGGGGATGCCGGTACGGTCACGGTCGCCGCGTTCGCCACCGGCATCGGCCTGGTCCTCGCCCCCGCGATAGCCGAACTGACGCTCACCGCGCCCGGCATACGGGTCCGTGTCCAGGACGCCGAGGGCGATGCGAGCGTGCCGATGGTGCTCGACCGGCAGGTCGATGTCGCGGTCGCCGTCGAGTACCGCGGCGCGCCGGGCGAGGACGACCGGCGGCTGACCCGTGTGCCGCTGTACTCGGAGCCGTTCGACGCGGTGTTGCCGGTGGACCATCGGCTGGCCGGCCAGGAACAGGTGTCGATCGCCGACCTGGAGAAGGACTCGTGGATCGGTCCGTACCCCGGCAATCCCTGCCATGACGTGGTGGTCCTGGCCTGCGAGTTCGCCGGGTTCCAGCCGAGGCTGGAGCATTCCTCGGACGACTTCCGCGCTGTGGTCGCGCTGGCCGGCGCGGGCGCCGGGGTGGCGTTGGTGCCGCGGTCGGCGTTGCGGGGGATGGAGCTGACGGGGGTGGTGGTGCGGCCGGTCGAGGGCAGCGCGCCGACGCGCCGGGTCTTCGCCGCGGTGCGGCACGGGGCGGAGGGGCATCCGCTGATCGCGCCGGTGCTCGATGCGCTGGCCACGGCGGCGGTACGGGAGGCGGCGCTGGCGCTGTCGGCCTCGCCCTGACGCGCGCCCGGGGGCAGGGGCGTCCGCCTCCCGCGACGCGCGTCCGCGGTGGGCGCCGTCCTCAACCGCTGGACGGGCTCACATCCGGCGCTTGAGGACGAAGCGGCCGCCGGACGAGCCCGGCCACACCGCCCCCGCACCCGCCGCCACCGTCACGGCCAGTGCCAGCACCCCGTACTGCACCGGCGGCAGATACGGCACCGAACCGGTTGTCGACACGGCGAACGCCACCAGCGGGACCGCCGCGACCAGTGTGCCGACTGCCAGGCCCGCCACCGCCACCAGTCCCGTCTCCAGGATCAGCATCCGCCTCACCTGACGGCGGCCCGCGCCGACCATCCGCAGCAGGCGGAATTCCGGGCGACGGCCCACCGTGATCAGGGACAGTGTGCTGATCACCGCGAGCAGGGCGAAGCCGCCGATCACGCCGACACCGATGATGACGAGGGCGTTGTCCTGGTCCGACGACGGCGGGGCGATCCGTACGTCGTCCGCCGTCGCGGTACGGACCTGCACGCCCGTGTACGGGGAGAGGGCGCGCCGTACAGCCGAGGCCGAGGCCGACCCGCCGTCCGCCGAGCGGATCAGGATCTGCTGGTCGCGCGGTGCTGAGACGTGCCCGGCCAGGGCCTCGCGCGGCAGCATGAACTCGCCGAGTCCCAGGGTCCGTTCGTAGAGCGCTACCACTCGGAGCCGTACCTGCGTACCGTCACCGAGGCGGAGCTTCACTGTGTCGCCGAGGCCGACGTCGAGGTCGGCGGCCCGGTCCTTGCCGACTGCGACCGTGCCCTTGCCGGTGAGGTCCGCCGGATCACCCGCCGTGACATGCGGGTCGAGCGTGCCGGGCAGCTGGTCCGCCGTCACCCCCAGCACGGGGAACCGGTCCAGCATCGGATCGCCGAACTCACGGCGGGCGAGGACCACGCTGGAGCGCAGCACACCGGTCGCCGCCTTCACCCCGGGAGCATCCCGCACCGCCTGTGCCGCATCGGCCGGCAGCCCGTCGACCTGCAATGTCACACGGTCACCGGGCTTGCTCCCGGCCGCTGCCGCCAGCGCACCGTCGACTACCACCTCCGTGGACGTCCTCGGCGTGTGTCCATCCGTCAGCCGGTACGGAGTGAGCGCGGCGGACGCCCAGGAACGGCCGACGGCCGAAGCCCCGCCCGCCCCGGTGCCACCGCTCCCGCCGCCCAGAGCCACCGGGACCGAATCGTCCGCGACGGCCTTCGCGACCCCGTCGGCGGCAGCCGCCTTCGCCACCGCGGAGCGGTCGAGGCGTACCCGTTCCGGCAGATACGTCGTCGCGGTCTGCGGCTCGCTGCCCCACGGCTTCGCCGTGTACGTCACATTCTGGTCGGCCGCCACCACCGCGTCGGCCCCGGCATGACGGTCCACCGGCGGCTGCGCCAGCAGCAGCGAACCGACGACGAAAGCGAACGCGCCGATCAGCGCAGCCGCGGCCGTCGTCGCCGCGAACACCGCGGCCCAGACCCGGCGATGAGCCCTCAGCGAACGCCGGGCCAGGAACGCCGAAGCCCGCCACACCCCGTGCCGCGCATCCGTGCCACGCCTCCGCGTGTCCGTACTCGTGCCTATACCCGCCGTACCCGTACCCGTGCTCATCGCAGCCGGCCGCCGTCCATCGTCAGCACGGTGTCCGCCCAGCTCGCCGCCACCGGATCATGGGTGACCATTACGACCGTACGGCCGTCGATCCGTACCGCGTCCCGCAGCAGACCGAGCACCATGGGGAACGGGGGTTCTGGGGTCGAATGGGTGACCTTGGCGGCTGCTGCTCGTTGGGCTGGGTGCCAGGTGTCCGGCCTTGTGGGAGGGGGTGGTGTGGTGGGTGGGCTGAGGGAGTTGACGGCGTCCTTCGTGGTGCCGGGGCCTTGCGGGGTGGCGGTCCGGGACCGTCTCAAACACCTCACGCCGCACGACGAGGGAGTCCTGCGCGCGGTCGGTGAGCATCAGGGTGCGCTCGCTTCCCGTGATCTCAAGGCTCGCTGCGCGGATGGCCTGGAGCACAGCGCGGAGGCCTGGGCGTCGCGTAAGCGGGACCTGACGCCGCTGTCGTCGTCGCGGATCGCGGGTGCGATCACCAAGGCCACGCACGATCAATGGGCGCTCGCA
>NZ_JBEOVN010000275.1:0-7687 GCF_040295565.1 Streptomyces sp. NPDC002785
GCCGCGTTGTCGTCAATCACCAACGCTCCGCGTTGCCTCAATCCTCCGCCTTGCAGCTGCACGCACCCAGCCCCGCTCCTTCTCCCACCCCCCATTTGCCGACCGGCCTAAACTCGACGGCACTATGACAACGCTCCCGATGCCCGCCGACGAGGCCGAAGCCCGAGCCGTTCAGGACGCCCTGCGCTCCCGGGTGGTGCTCGACGAACCCGGCCCGCCGCCCGGCACCGGCCGGGTCACGGGGGTCGACGTCGCCTACGACGACGAGCGCGATGTCGTGGTGGCGGCAGCGGTCGTGCTCGACGAGGCGACGCTCGACGTGGTCGCCGAGGCCACCGCCGTCGGCCGGGTCACCTTCCCGTACATCCCCGGACTCCTCGCCTTCCGGGAGATCCCGACCGTGCTGGCCGCGCTGGAATCCCTGCCGACCGACCCCGGACTCGTGATCTGTGACGGATACGGCTTGGCACACCCGCGCCGCTTCGGACTCGCCAGTCACCTCGGCGTACTCACCGGACTCCCGATGATCGGCGTCGCCAAGAACCCGTTCACCTTCTCGTACGAGCAACCGGGCCCCCGCCGTGGCGACTGGTCGCCGCTGCTCGACGGCGATGAGGAGGTGGGCCGGGCGCTGCGCACCCAGGACGGTGTCAAGCCGGTCTTCGTCTCCGTCGGACACCGGACCGGCCTGGACAACGCCTGCGCCCACACCCTGCTGCTGGCCCGCGACTTCCGTCAGCCGGAGACCACCCGCAGGGCCGACGCGCTCTGCCGTCAGGCCCTACGGGAAGCGATCATCTGATTATCTGAGTATGTATACGGATAACACCGGCCGATCATGACGGGCAGACTGGTACGCATGACTGAACATCGAACGTCCACACGACCAGGAACTGTCTATCTCGCCCAGCGCCGGGTCGCGGTGGGGATGACTCTCGGTATTCTCGCGGGAGCGGTCTGGGCCGTCTCGATGATCTGCACGCTGGTGGCCTGGGCGTTCTGACCCGAGAGAGAGTGCGCCGCCCCGCCGTCCCGGCTACTTGTGCTGGTCCGGGCCCTGGGTGTTGAGCAGCGCGCGCCAGGTGTTCTCGTCCCCGATACCCGTCACGGGCAGAATCCGGGATGCCTGGAACTCCTTCAGCCGCCCCGGGCGGCCGGGCGCCGGTCCGCTCAGCGAGCCGCCGCGACCCGGAAACGCAGCCCGGCCGCACGCAGCCGCTCCAGCAGTACGTCACCCATTGCGACGGCTGTGGTGACCTGCCCCGATGTCGACGGAAGCTCGTCCAGAGCCAGACAGAGCGCGGAATGGGCGAGCATCTTCGCCGTTTCGCCGTAGCCGGGGTCGCCGCCCGACACCTCGGTGAAGACCCGGTGCCCGCCGCCTTCGCCGACGAAGCGCACGGTGAACCAGCTGCGCCGCCGGCGCTCCGCGTCCGGGCCCTCGCCCGGCTCGTACCGGTCCATCAGCCAGGACCGCGCCGCCGGTACCTGCGCGGCACCCAGGAGCGCGCCGATCGCGACCGCGCCGCCCAGTGCCACGGGCAGATGCCTCACCGAGGCGAAGTGGCGGTAGCGGAAGTCGGGGCCGTACCGGGGGAGGGCCCGCGCCGAACGCTCGATGACCTGCGGGTCCAGTGTCGGCAGCGGCAGCGCCCAGGTACCGGTTTCCGTACTGAAGTGCGGGGCGCCGAGCCGCGCGCGGGCGCGGCGGGCCACCGGACGGGGTTCATGGAGCCGGCGTTCCTGTGCGGCGCGCAGCATCTGAGGGCCGCGGCTCATCGTGGTGAGTGCGGAGGCGAACGTACCGCCGGAGAAGACGGCGTTACTGCGGACGAACCCGTCGATTGTCAGCGGTACGTCCTGCGGCAGCTGCTGGACGGTGAAGTACACGCCGAGGTCGTGCGGCACGGAGTCGAAACCGCAGGCGTGCACGAGCCGCGCCCCCGTCTCGCGGGCCCGCGCGTCGTGCTCCAGATACATCCGGTCCACGAACTCCGCCTCGCCGGTGAGGTCCGCACAGTCCGTCCCGGCCTCGGCGCAGGCCGCGACCAGCTGCTCGCCGTACCAGGCGTAGGGGCCCACCGTTGTGGCCACCACGTGGGCGGATTCGGCGAGTTCGCGCAGCGAATGCTCGTCGTCGGCGTCGGCGTACAGCAGAGGAAGATCCGCGCAGCGCGGATCGGTCGCGGTGAGGCGTTCGCGCAGCTGCTCCAGTCTGGCCCGATTGCGTCCGGCCACGGCCCAGCGGCAGCCGGCGGGCGCGTGGGCGGCGAGATATTCGGCGGTGAGGGCACCCACGAAGCCGGTGGCGCCGAAGAGGGCTACGTCATAGGGGCGTTGTGCCCCGTTCTGCCTGTTCACGAGTGCCTCCGCAGGGGCCGGAGCCGATGTGGCAGGCAGAGGTTAGCGGAGGGGTTCGTGGCGGTGTGCGGGTGGGCGGCGCTCGTGGGGGAGGATCCAGGAGAAAGAGTGGTCTAAGCGCTTGCTCGGCCAAAAGGGTTGTGCGGAGCGCGGAGCATTCTTAGCATCATCGCTGTTACATCAGTTGTGTCACACACCGCTGGGGGTTCGATGGCAGTGACAGAGCACGGCCCGCTGACAGGCGTGCGCGTCGTCGAGCTGGCGGGCATCGGACCCGGCCCGTTCGCCGCGATGCTGCTGGCCGACCTCGGCGCCGACGTCGTCAGGGTCGACCGGCCCGGCGGCGCGGGGCTCGGCATCGATTCCGCGTACGACCTCACCAACCGCAACAAACGCTCGGTGCTCGTCGACCTCAAGGCGCAGGACGGGCCCGCCAAGGTGCTCGATCTGGTCGAGCGCGCAGACATCCTGATCGAGGGATACCGGCCGGGCGTCGCCGAACGGCTCGGCGTCGGGCCGGCCGTCGCGCTGGCCCGCAATCCGCAGCTCGTCTACGGACGGATGACCGGCTGGGGCCAGGACGGGCCGCTCGCCGAACGAGCCGGGCACGACATCGCCTACATCGCCCTCACCGGCACCCTCTCTGTGATCGGTAAGCCCGGTGAGCCGCCCACCGTCCCGGCCAATCTGGTCGGCGACTACGCGGGCGGCTCGCTCTATCTCGTAGTCGGCGTCCTTGCCGCCCTTCAGCACGCCCGCACCCCCGGCGGCCGTGGCCAGGTCGTGGACGCGGCGATCGTCGACGGCGCCGCCCATCTCGCCACGATGATCCACGGCATGCTGGCGGCCGGCGGCTGGCAGGACCGGCGCGGCTCCAACCTCCTGGACGGCGGCTGCCCGTTCTACGGTTCGTACGAGACCTCCGACGGCCAGTACATGGCGGTCGGCCCGCTGGAGCAGCGGTTCTACGACGAGTTCAGCAAGCTCCTCGGCATTGAGGACGAGGCCCCGGACCGGGGGGACATCGCCCGCTGGGAGGAGCTGCGCACGGTCGTCGCCGACCGGTTCAGGACCCGTACGCGAGCGGAGTGGACCGAGGTGTTCGAGGGCACGGACGCCTGCGTCGCCCCCGTCCTCTCGCTCCGTGAGGCGCCCCGCCATCCGCACATCGCCGCCCGCTCCACCTTCGTCGAGCACGGCGGACTCACCCAGCCCGCCCCGGCACCCCGCTTCTCCGCCACCCCCGCATCCGTACGCAGCGGGCCCGCGCGGCCCGGCACCGACACCGAGGCCGTCGCCGCCGACTGGGACGTACCCAGCATCACGAGGACCCGGAAGGACGGCACCGGCTGAACCGCCGTCGGCCCCGAACCGGGCCGGCTGATCTCCACCGTAAAGAACTGGCTCCAGGAGGCTCGCAGTGCAGCGGCAGATCTTCACCGAAGAGCACGACGCGTTCCGCGAGACCGTCCGCACCTTCCTCACCAAGGAGGTCCTCCCGCACTACGAACAGTGGGAGAAGGACGGCATCGTCTCGCGCGAGGCCTGGCTCGCGGCCGGCCGGCAGGGACTGCTCGGCCTCGCCGTACCCGAGGAGTACGGAGGCGGCGGCAACACCGACTACCGCTACAGCGCCGTCCTGGCCGAGGAGTTCACCCGGGCCGGTGCCCCCGGACTCGCACTGCTCGCCTGACCCTTGACGCACAACCACCCTCGAAAGGCTGCTGTCTTGAGTACCGAAGCGTTTGTCTACGATGCGATCCGCACCCCTCGCGGGCGCGGCAAGGCCAATGGCGCCCTGCACGGCACCAAGCCGATCGACCTCGTCGTCGGCCTCATCCATGAAATCCGCAGCCGCTTCCCCGGCCTGGACCCGGCGGCCATCGACGACATCGTTCTCGGTGTGGTCAGCCCGCTCGGCGACCAGGGATCCGACATCGCCCGGATCGCCGCCATCGCGGCCGGCCTCCCGGACTCCGTCGCGGGCGTCCAGGAGAACCGCTTCTGCGCCTCGGGCCTGGAGGCCGTCAACCTGGCCGCGGCCAAGGTCCGTTCGGGCTGGGAGGATCTGATCCTCGCGGGTGGCGTCGAGTCGATGTCCCGCGTTCCGATGGGCTCCGACGGCGGCGCCTGGGCGATGGACCCGATGACCAACTTCGACACCGGTTTCGCCCCGCAGGGCGTCGGCGCCGACCTCATCGCCACCATCGAGGGCTTCTCCCGCCGTGACGTCGACGAGTTCGCCGCGCTCTCCCAGGAGCGCGCCGCCGAAGCGTGGAAGGACGGCCGCTTCGCGCGCTCCGTCGTCCCCGTCAAGGACCGCAACGGCCTCGTCGTCCTCGACCACGACGAGCACATGCGGCCCGGCACCACCGCCGACTCGCTCGCCGCGCTCAAACCGTCGTTCGCGGCGATCGGTGAGATGGGCGGCTTCGACGCGGTCGCGCTGCAGAAGTACCACTGGGTCGAGAAGATCGACCACGTGCACCACGCGGGCAACTCCTCCGGCATCGTCGACGGCGCCGCGCTCGTCGCCATCGGCAACAAGGAGATCGGAGAGCGGTACGGACTCACGCCGCGCGCCCGGATCGTCTCCGCCGCCGTCTCCGGCTCCGAGCCCACCATCATGCTGACCGGCCCCGCGCCCGCCACCCGCAAGGCCCTCGCCAAGGCCGGGCTGACCATCGACGACATCGACCTCGTCGAGATCAACGAGGCGTTCGCCGGCGTCGTGCTGCGCTTCGCCAGGGACATGGGGCTCTCCCTCGACAAGATCAACGTCAACGGCGGCGCGATCGCGCTCGGCCACCCGCTCGGCGCAACCGGCGCGATGATCCTCGGCACCCTCATCGACGAACTGGAACGGCGCGACCAGCGGTACGGCCTCGCCACCCTCTGCGTCGGCGGCGGCATGGGCATCGCCACCGTCATCGAGCGTCTCTGACCGTCCCCGGCCACCGTGAGGGGTCGGTCGCGGGGTCGGGGCACGCGCCTCGCGGTGTTGTCGTCCCTCACCATGTTCCCCGAGCTCTCGGCTTCGCTCGAGCAGGGGAGGCCCCATTCGCCATGGATCGGTCCTCCGCCTTGCGATCCACGCACCCCGACCCGCTCCTTCACCCACGCCACCCACTGCCGACCCCTCTCTTACGGAAAAGAAGAGCTATGACCGAGAGCACGACCATCCGCTGGGAACAGGACGAGACCGGCGTCGTCACCCTCGTACTCGACGACCCGAACCAGTCCGCCAACACGATGAACCAGGCCTTCAAGGACTCCATCGCGGCCATCGCCGACCGCGCCGAGGCCGAGAAGGACGCCATCCGCGGCATCATCTACGCCTCTGCCAAGAAGACCTTCTTCGCGGGCGGCGACCTCAAGGACATGATCAAGGCCGGCCCCGAGAACGCCCAGCAGGCCTTCGACACCGGCACCGCCATCAAGAATTCGCTGCGCCGCATCGAGACCCTCGGCAAGCCCGTCGTCGCCGCCATCAACGGCGCGGCGCTCGGCGGCGGTTACGAGATCGCGCTCGCCTCGCACCACCGCATCGCCCTCGACGCACCCGGCTCCCGGATCGGCCTGCCCGAGGTCACCCTCGGCCTGCTGCCCGCGGGCGGCGGTGTCACCCGCACCGTACGCCTCATGGGCATTGC
Source organism: Streptomyces sp. NPDC002785 (assembly GCF_040295565.1). Classification (NCBI taxonomy): domain Bacteria; kingdom Bacillati; phylum Actinomycetota; class Actinomycetes; order Kitasatosporales; family Streptomycetaceae; genus Streptomyces; species Streptomyces sp. NPDC002785. Next base: position 6,015 of record NZ_JBEOVN010000275.1, read on the forward strand.
CGACGCGCTGCTGAAGGTCCTCCTCCAGGGCACCCAGTACACCCCGCAGCGCGCCCTGGAGAACGGCCTGGTCCACGAGGTCGCCGCCACCCGTGAGGAGATGCTCGACAAGGCCCGCGCCTTCATCGACGCCCACCCCGAATCCCAGCAGCCCTGGGACGTCAAGGGTTACAGGATCCCCGGCGGCACCCCGTCCAACCCGAAGTTCGCCGCGAATCTGCCCGCATTCCCGGCCAACCTGAAGAAGCAGATCGCGGGCGCTCCGATGCCCGCACCCCGCAACATCCTGGCCGCCGCCGTCGAGGGATCGCAGGTCGACTTCGAGACCGCGCTGACCATCGAGGCCCGCTACTTCACCGAGCTGGTCACCGGCCAGGTCTCGAAGAACATGATCCAGGCGTTCTTCTTCGACCTCCAGGCCGTCAACTCCGGTGCCAGCCGCCCCAAGGGCATCGAGGAGCGCCAGGTCCGCAAGGTCGCCGTCCTCGGCGCCGGGATGATGGGCGCGGGCATCGCGTACTCCTGCGCCCGCGCGGGCATCGACGTCGTCCTCAAGGACGTCTCCGTGGAGGCCGCCGCCAAGGGCAAGGCGTACAGCGAGAAGCTCCTCGACAAGGCGCTCTCCCGGGGCCGTACCACCGAGGCCAAGCGCGAGGAGTTGCTGGCCCGCATCACCCCGACCGGCGACCCGGCCGATCTGGCGGGCTGCGACGCCGTCATCGAGGCCGTCTTCGAGGACACCGCGCTCAAGCACAAGGTCTTCCAGGAGATCCAGGACATCATCGAGCCGGACGCCCTGCTCTGCTCCAACACCTCGACCCTGCCCATCACCGTCCTCGCCGAGGGCGTCTCGCGCCCCGCCGACTTCATCGGGCTGCACTTCTTCTCACCCGTGGACAAGATGCCGCTGGTGGAGATCATCAAGGGCGAGCAGACCGGCGACGAGGCCCTGGCCCGCGCCTTCGACCTGGTCCGCCGGATCAAGAAGACGCCGATCGTCGTCAACGACTCCCGCGGCTTCTTCACCTCGCGCGTCATCGGCCAGTTCATCAACGAGGGCGTCGCCATGGTCGGAGAGGGCGTCGAGCCCGCATCGGTCGAGCAGGCCGCGGCACAGTCCGGCTACCCGGCCAAGGTGCTCTCCCTGATGGACGAGCTGACCCTCACCCTGCCCCGCAAGATCCGCAACGAGACCAGGCGGGCCGTCGAGGAGGCCGGCGGCACCTGGGCCGGACACCCGGCGGACGCGGTCATCGACCGGATGGTCGACGAGTTCGACCGCCCGGGACGCAGCGGCGGAGCAGGCTTCTACGAGTACGACGAGGCCGGCAAGCGCACCCGTCTCTGGCCCGGACTGCGGGAGCATTTCACGAAGCCGGTCACGGACGTCCCCTTCATCGACATGAAGGAGCGGATGCTGTTCTCCGAGGCACTGGACAGCGTCCGCTGCCTGGAGGAGAACGTCCTCATCTCTGTCGCCGATGCCAACATCGGCTCCATCATGGGCATCGGCTTCCCGCCGTGGACCGGCGGCGTACTTCAGTACATCAACGGTTACGAGGGCGGCCTGCCCGGCTTCGTGGCACGCGCCCGCGAGCTCGCGGAGCGGTACGGCGACCGCTTCCTGCCGCCCGCGCTGCTCGTGGAGAAGGCGGAGAAGGGCGAGACCTTCC
>NZ_JBEOVN010000276.1:0-7654 GCF_040295565.1 Streptomyces sp. NPDC002785
GGCTGATCAACTGGGCCAATCGAGTCGGTGTCGCCGCGATCGGCATCGAGGACCTCGACTTCACCACCGAGAAGACCCGCGAGAAACACGGCCGCAAAAAGCGGTTCCGGCAGCTGATCTCCGGCATCCCGACCGGAAAGCTCAAGGCCCGGCTGGTCTCCATGGCCGCCGAACAGGGCCTGAGCATTGTCGCGGTCGACCCCGCCTACACCTCGATGTGGGGTGCCCAGCACTGGCAGAAACCACTGGCCACCCCCAAGCGAAAGATGTCCCGTCACGATGCCGCCGGTATCGCGATCGGACGACGCGCCCTCGGACACCCGATCCGGCGTCGGACGGCACCGCCCCCACACGACCGGAGCGATCGTGCGGGGCATCGGACCGCCCAGGCCGGACCAGGCAACCGGGGGCGTGAGGGAACCCCGCCCACCCGCAACGGACCACGCCCCTGGAGGCGTGCCGCCGAACGGGACGCGAAAGCGGGAACCCAGCGCACCCAACACCGTTCGGGATGCGCCCAGAACGCAGCAGTGGGTCCAGGACTCACTCACGCGCACTGGTTAGGAACGGTCCGTACAGGATGCTGGCGGCTGATCTCATGGAAGACGTGTTCGAGAACCAGACCGAGCCCATGCACGTCGTGGTCTTGTTGGGCTTCATCGCCCGGTTCTCCAGGTACAACCTGCCCAGCCTCTCCAGAGACCTGTTCTGGACGATCGTCGGACTGCTGGCCGAGAAGGACGAGCACGGCCAATACGTCCACATCAACCGCCACGGCGAGATCGCGGTTACCCAGGAGCAGCTCGCCCGGATGCTCGGCGTCAAGAGGCCCACGATCAAAGTGGCCATAGGACACCTGATGGCCCGGAACTTCCTGTGGAAGACCAGGCGGGGCAAGTACCAGCTTCACCCGCTCCTGCTGTACTTCGGCAGCGCCACCCGACAGGGCGAGGCGATCGGCTACGCCAAGGCTCACTTCGAGGACAAGGAGCTTCCCGTCGTGCCTGAACCCGGAACCGTGATCGCGCATGAGATCACCCCGGACGGTGTCACCGACATCCGTGCCTGACCACAGCTCCACGTAATCGTCGGCGTGGCCTCGGACGTGTACGGGGGACGTCCGAGGTCGACGGTGCAGCGGTCAGCCCTTGGCGGGGGCGTAGTAGTTGCCGAGCATGTCGGTGACCCACTGGGGCTGGTGGACCTCGCCCCGGGGGCCCATCTCCTTGAACCAGGGCTTCACTTCGATGACCGGGGTGCCGTCCACGGCGTCGAGATCTTCGACGTGAAGGTCCAGGCCGTCCACCTTGACCAGGCGGCAGCGGGAGACGCCGAGCCAGTTGAGGCGGCGCATGTTGCGGTGGCCGACGAAGCCGACTTCGGGCCAGTCGGGATTGTCCCGGGGGCGGCGGGCGCCGAGGGGGAGGTCGGCGGGGTCGATCAGGTGGAAGTGGAAGACCAAGTCGAGGTGGGAGAACCCTTCCAGTCCCTTTGTGGCCTCCAAGGGGAAGCGGCTGTCAAGGCGGATGATCGCACGGGTGCCGCCCCAGTAGTCGTCAGTCGGCTCGGTGCGGCCTCCGACGACGTAGCCCAGTGCCTCTACCTCGAATTTCTCTGCCATCAGGTTCCTTCCAGAGTCAGGCTGTAGCGGCCAGGTGGGCCGCAGCCCGGGTGTCCACGGTGGCGGCGGATCGGATACCGCGCCGTCCATGGTGTCCAGGGACGCGGACCACGTCGCGCAGGCCTCTTCGACGCCCCGTCTTCGGGACGGTCGCTCGGGCTGTAACTCGCCGCTCACTGGTGCGGCCTGTGTTGTTGGATATGGGAGGCATACCGCATCAGGTAGTAGACAGCCTTGCCGAGCAGCCGGAGCATAGCGGCCGAGTCACCGTCCTGGTCGCGGAACAGGCCACGGGCGTGGTCCACGGTGGCGGTCGCAATGTCCCGGGCCCGGGAGTCGGCCAGGCCCTTCGCGTACTCCTCGGCCGGGTCGGCGAGCAGCCCGATGTAGGAGCGGAGCCGCTTGCGGACCTCGTCTGCCGCCGGACCGGTCGGCCGCCCCTGAGCGAGCGCGAGCGCCAGGTCCACATCCCGGCCCATGTCGATCCAGGTCGGGGGCGTCTCGGTCACCGCGCTCACCGCCCGGTCTGCTCGTCGGTCCGGCTGTGCTCGACATCCTCGTCCTCGCCCGGCAGTGGCCCGGTGCGGGCCAGGAAGGCGTTCCAGCCGTGCTGGGCCCGTGCGAGCAGACTGGCGGACGGGTGGCCGTCGGGCAGGTTCGTGCCAGGGGTGCGGATCGGAAGCGAGGTTTCGGAACGGTCGGACTGGGTGCGCATGCCAATCTCCGTGGTCGGCGGGTTTCGCCGCCCATTTCTGTCGGGGCCCGTGAGAGCGGTGGGCGCTGCTGGCGGTTAGTGAACGCGCAGCAGCGCCCCGGAACTGACACAAGTTGTGACAGTCTCGGGGCGCTGTGTGACAGTCCGGGCAGAGGGATCGCTTCAGGCTATGCCGACCACTACGTACAGCTAGAGCTGGACGCCGCACCAGGAGGCGTAGCCGATGAGGGTGTCCGGGGTGCGGCGGGCGGCGTGCACCAGCCCAGCGACGGTTTCACGGACGGACGGGTGGTACTTGGCCTGCTGCGGCGCCACCCTCCGCGCCTTCAGCAGGGAGACGAGGGCGGCGTCGGCCTTGCCGGTCCAGAGCTGGGAGCGGGCGGTGTCAATCCAGAAGTGCCCCAGCCGGTCGGGGAAGTAGTCCGCCTGGGGCTGCACCAGCTTGGCGAGCTGGAGTGACTTGCCGTGGTTGCCCAGCTCCATCTCTACCGCTGCCGCGTGGATCGCCACGTTGGTCGGCCCGAACGACTGGATGTGCGCCCCGTCCCGGGCCCCGCCGACGACCTCGCGGCCCAACTGTTCGGCCAGGCGGCGGGCTTCGGCCAGCTCGTCCTGGGCAGAGTCGGCGTCGCCTTGCCGGGTGGCCAGCATCGCCGCCCGCAGGTGCAGATTCCCGGCAGAGCAGAGGGCCGGGAGTTCCCCGGCGCGCACGCCCGGGTCGATGGTCTCGCGGGCCTTGGTGATGATCTTCCGCCCGACCTCGTGCCGTCCGGTGGCGAACGTCGAGTAGGCGCGCATGTAGCCGTACAGGCTCATCAGGTACGGGTCGCCTGCGCGCTGGGTGGAGTAGTTCATGCGGGACAGCAGCAGCGACACCAGATCCGACAGACCGAGCCCGTAGGCGACGTCGTAGGCGGACCGGTACACGTGCGCGAGAAGCCGGTGCGCCTCTTCAGCCGACTGGCCCTGCGCGGTCTGGGAGACCTGGACCAGTTCATCGACGAGCGGGGGTGCCATGGCGACGATCCGCCCGAAGTTCGCCCCCCTGCGGGCGAGGAGCACGGCGTGCACGTCGGCGGCGATTTCCGGCAGGGCGCGCACGGGGAGTTCGTCCAGCGGGAAGTCATAGTTGTCGAGCGCGGCGCGCAGGTCGGCCAAGGGGCTGTCGAGGCGGTCGTGGGCGTGGTCGGTGGTGTATGGCTGGCCAGTGAAGGTGGTGACGGGTACGCCCATGGCCCGCGCCACGGCGGCGATGAACGAGCCGCTGGCGGGGCGGCGGCCCTGTTCGACCTTCACCAGGAGCGAGTAGGAGACGGCTGCTTTGCTGGCGAGTTGCTTTTGCGTCAGGCGGTGCAGGCGCCGGTAGGCGGCGATCCGTGCCCCTGTTCCGATGCCAGTAGGCGTGGGCATACTGTGCTCCGTCCTCGTAGTCGCGTACTGGGACGGTACCCGTCGGCATGCGGCGGGTGATACGGATTCGCCCCTGCCGCCAAGTGCCCGGCGGGGGCGAATCGTTTAACAGCGGGGTCCTCGTGCGTGTGCGTGGACTACCGGCGCGCCCGCGCCTGTTCCGTACTCATGCCCGTTCCCGTTCCCGTGATCCGGTTCCGGGGGTGCGGACCCCGGCCGCCGCGACGACCAGTGCCAGTCCCGCCGCGCACACCGGTACGACATAGCCCGTCACCTGTCCCGTGTGCTCCACCATCCAGCCGCCGGTCGCCGAACCAGCGGCGATCCCGCCCAGCAGCGCGGTCACGGCCAGGGTCATGCCCTCGTTCAACTGGCCCTCGGGGGTGAGGCGTTGCACCAGTGTCATGCCGGTGACCATGGTCGGGGCAGTCGCCGCACCGGCCAGCAGGAGTGCGCCCGCGAGGGCGAGCAGCGAATCGGTCGAGGAGGCGGCGAGCAGCGGCAGGGACATCAGCGCCGTCATTCCCGCCAGGCAGCCCAGCAGCCGGCGCCGGATGTCCGCGGCCGGGCGCAGCGACCCGTACAGCAGCCCCGCCGCGCACGATCCGGCCGCCTGGAGGGCCAGGATCGCGCCCCCGGCGTGAGCGATCGTGACGACCTCCATCGCGCCGAAGACCATGCCGGTGGCGAGGAAGGCGGCGAGCAGGGCCGGCATGCCGGGGGTGCGGAGCGGGGAGCCCGCGTGTGTGCGGGGTGCCACCGGTGGTTCCGTGGAGCGCTGGGCGGCGAAGATCAGCACGCCGGTCATCAGCAGGATCGCCCCGACGAGTGTTCCGGCCTCCGGGAAGAGCGCAGCGCACAGCAGGGCGGCGAGGGCCGGGCCGAGCATGAAGCAGAGCTCGTCGGCGGCCTGTTCGAAGGAGTTCGCGGTGTGCAGGGCGGCCGGATCGCCGCGGTGCAGATGGGCCCAGCGGGCCCGGGACATTCCGCCGGTGTTGGGGGTGGTGGCGGTCGCGGCGTAGGAGGCGAAGAGCGTCCAGACCGGGGCGCCGTAGTGCACACAGAGCAGCAGTGCGAGCGATCCGAGCGCGGCTATCACTGTGGCGGGCACGGCGACCCTGGCCTGTCCGTACCGGTCGACGAGCCGGGCCGTCCAGGGCGCGACCACCGCCGTTGCCGCGAGGCCGGTAGCGGTGACGGCGCCGGCCAGGGCGTACGAGCCGCGCGAACCGGCGATCATGATCACCGCGCTCACGCTGAACATGCCCATGGGAAGCCGGGCGAGGAGATTGCCCGCGGTGAAGGCGCGGGCGCCCGGGGTGGCAAGCAGCCGGCGGTACGGGTTGGTGGGCGCCGGCCTGGCGGCGACGGTGCGCGGGGCGATGACCAGCAGGCCCCCGGAGACGGCGAGCATGGGGTCGGTGGGCGGGGTTCTCTCGTACGGCATGGATCAACCCTCGCGGCGCACGGCCCTTGGGGTCCAACACCTTCTCCGTACCGATTAACGCATCTGTGTTGTAAATTCCCGGGTGTGGCCTCCTCCGCTGCCGATACGGGCACCCAGACGCATACCCATCCCGATCCCCGGCTGCTCCGCGCCTTCGTCGCCGTTGCCGAGGAGCTGCACTTCACCCGCGCCGCCGCCCGGCTCTACATCGCCCAGCAGGCACTGAGCCGGGACATCCGCCGGCTGGAGCGCGAGCTGGGTGCGGAACTGTTCGTACGCACCACCCGGCAGGTCGCCCTCACCGCCGACGGCGAACGGCTCCTCCCGTATGCCCGGCGGGTCCTGGAGGCGCATGCCGATCTTGCGGCAGCCTTCGCCGATCCCGTGGCGCGGCCGCTCTTCGTCGACCTCAACACCGACGGCATGACGGCCGCCCGTGTACTCGCCCGCGCGCGGGAGCTGGCTCCGGCGTGCGAGCTGATGGCGCGCTTCGAGAGCGGACTCATCCGGGCCGCCGATGAGATCCTCGCCGGGCGCCTCGACGTCTCCTTCGGTCGCGCCGCCGGACTCGACCCCGCGGTGCGGGCACGGCTCGGCACGCAGCCGGTGCGGTACGAGCCGATGGCCGTTCTGCTCCCCACCGGTCACCCCCTCGCCGCTCACGAGGCCGTCGCGCTGGACGACCTGGCCGGCGAGACCGTCTACGCGGGCGCCGGGAATCCGCGCACCGAGGAGTGGACGGACCTCGCCCGGCTGCTCTTCGCCGAGTGGGGCATCGAGCTGGCGCCACCCGTCCCACTCGCGATCGGCGTGGCCGAATTTCAACGGGTCAACGCAAAGTCGGGGTACCCGGTTCTGTGCGTGGTCGACTTCCCACCGATGCCGGGCACCGTGGTGCGTCCGCTGGTCCGGCCCGTACCGATCTCCCCGCTCCTGCTGGTCTGGCGCAAGGGGCTGCGCCACCCCGGCCTGGACGCCCTGCGCGAAGCCGCAGCTCAACTGGGCTCCGAGGAAGGCTGGATGGTGCGGCCGGACGGCAGCTGGCTGCCCGGGATCGACGCATCTCTCATGTTGAAATCCACCTGAGCGGGACGTCCGGGGGGCGGCGTCGCGGACATCGCTCCGCTCGACCGGGACGCGGTGGGGACGACCATCGCGAGGCACTGGGCGTTTCCCGCCCGGCGGGCCCGGCCGCGGAGCCCGCGGCGAACCGGGGCCGGGATAGCGTGCTGGGGTGATCAACGACATCCACCGGCTCGACGCGGAGATACGACTCCGTCCCGTCACGCCGGCCGACGCCGCATCCTTCGCCGTGGCGCTGACCCGCAGCCGCGCGTACATGCAGCCCTGGGAACCGGTGCGGCCCGACGCCTTCTACACCGAGCAGGGACAGCGGGAACGGCTGGCCGGGTTGCTCGCGGACCGTGACGCGGGGCGGGTGATGCCGTGGGTGCTCGCCGATGAACAGGACCGTGTGGTGGGTGGGTTCAACCTCAACGGCATGGTGCTCGGGCCGTTCCGCAGCGCGGTTCTCGGTTACTGGGTCGATGTCGCGTACGCGGGCCGCGGACTGGCCACGGCCGCCGTGGAGCGGATCTGCGCGTTGGCCAGGGACGAACTGCGCCTGCACCGGGTCGAGGCGGGGACGGTGCTGGACAACGTGGCGTCGCAGCGGGTGCTCGCCAAGTGCGGCTTCGAGCAGTACGGCATGGCTCCGCGCTACCTGCACATCAACGGTGAGTGGCGCGACCACCGGCTGTTCCAGCGCATTCTGCACGATGGGCCGTTGCTGGGGTGAAGGCCGGCCCGGGGTGTCCTCGGTCGCCGGGCGGGCCCGACTTCCGCGAGTGAGGACGCGGACGGCTACCGGACGCCCCCGGTACGCCCCCGCACATGCCGATGTCCGTCCAGCGGCCACGGCGGCTGTGCCGGAAGAACCTCCGCGAAGCCGTATCCGCTCTTCTCCGCAACCCGGCAGGACGCGTCGTTGTTCACCTGATGCATCAGGTCCAGCTGCACGAGCCCGTCCCCGGCGAACGCTTCGAACGCCCAGTCGGTGAGCGCCCCGAGAGCCCGCGGCGCGATTCCGCGCCCGCGCGCCCGCGCCGTCGTCCAGTAGCCGACCTCCGCGCTGCCGGAGCCTGGTGCGGGGTACTTGAGCGCCACATTGCCGACCAGTTCGCCGGCGTGATCGCGATCGACGACCGCGAAACCGAAGCGGCTGCCGGATTCCCGGCCCTCCTGCTCCACGCGCAGCCACTGCTGCGCCTCCGCCTCGTCCGTGACCGGCCTGCCCAGCATGGCGCGCATCGCGGGATCGCGGTACGCCTCGAGCAGGGCCGGGGCGTCGTCGGGCAGCCACGGCCGGAGGAGGAGCGGGCCGTCTGCAGGGGTGGCGGCACGAAGATCGTCGTCCATCAGGACACCGTAACGACCTCCCCCACGATAGGGAGCCCGCTCC
>NZ_JBEOVN010000277.1:0-7637 GCF_040295565.1 Streptomyces sp. NPDC002785
CTGTTCCGCAGGACCAGCACCCCGGCAGCCCCCACCGGTTGAACCGCATATACACCGGTTGGTGGACAGGGAGCCCCCGTTCGACATCATCCGAAGGCAGGGCGACGCCGATGCGTTACGTCACCGCGATTCGGTCGACTGCGTACGCACGGAGCGCGATCGCCGTCCAGACACGACGGATGCTGTCCTCGGGCACGCCGTGGCTCTGCAGGAATCTCCGTGCCTCGTCGGCACTGCCCACCTCGAACCGGCGCCCGCTGCCGCGGAACTCCTCATTGAGGCCCAGATCGTGGAACATGGCGCCGGCGTAGAGAAGCTCCGGGTCGAAGCTCAGCCCCCGGTTGTGCCCCTGCAGGCCGCCGAAGAAGTGGACCCGGCGGGAGTGGTGGTAGATCAGGTCGTCGGTCGTGTCGCGTACCAGCTCGGTGGCCTCGGCGGCCAGCTTGGTGTCGGGCACCACCACTCCGGCGGCGGCAGGGAGATCGGCACCGCTGGGCATGTGGACTCCCTTGTCGTACGACATGTCGGTTCTTCCTGTCCGATTCTTCAGCTATTGACTCTCCCCTGCCCGGTCAACGACCAGCTGCCTCGGCCCTGTCCGCCGGGGAGAGACTGAGATGGGCCAGGTCGTGCGGGACCGGGCCGTCGGGGCGGAAGAGGGGCGCGCTCTCCCCGTCGGCTGCCGTGGCCGGAGCGTCCGTGAGGCGAAGACGTGTGCGCAGCCGCCCGTAGAAGTCGTGCCGGCCGAGCCTGATGACGCGCAGACGACGCGGAGCCGCGTACACCCCGAGCCAGTCCCCGGCGTCGAGCACGCCGCGCAGTTGGCCGTCGATCGTGACCGCGCCCTGCCCCGAGTGGGGAAGGACCCGCACCGCGACCGGTTCGTCCGGCGCGGCGACCACTGTGCGGTTGAAGGTCATGTGCGCTGCGACGGGTGTGAAGAGGACGGCGTCCATGCGTGGTGAGACCACCGGACCGCCTGCGGCGAAGCTGTAGGCGGTCGACCCGGTGGGGGTGGCCATGATGACGGCATCGGCCGAGTACGAGGCGAGGAGCCGGCCGCCGATATAGACGCCGAGACTCACCTGCCGGTCGCGCGCGAGCTTCTCCACGACGACGTCATTGAGGGCCGTGACGTCCAGCGCCACACCCCAGCCCTCCGCCGCGGCCTCCGCCTCCAGGTCGACATGGGGAGGCGGCAGCATCGGGCGTCGTCCGTAGCCCATCAGGGCATCGATGTCCTTGGGCACTTCCAGCACGCGCGAGGCCCTCATCGTCAGCGTCATGCGCTCCTCGACGTCCGCCCGCCCGTGGTGGACGGCGTCGAGCGCCCGGACGACGTCCTCGGCCGGCACCTCGGTCAGGAAGCCGACCCGGCCCAGGTCGATCCCGAGGACGGCGGCGTGGTTCTTGGCCGCGATCCTGGCGCCGCGCAGAAATGTGCCGTCGCCTCCGAGTGTCACGATGAGATCGGGGTTGCCCGCGACATGGGCCTCCTCCCGTCCTCCGCGCCGGCGCGCGTCGTCGCGCCACACGTCGATGTCCGTGCACGGAACGACTTCGCCCGCACACCAGTCGCGTACGACGCGCGCCGCGGCAACGGCCTCGGGGCGGCCCTGGTGGACAACGACTCCCACCCGCTCGACACTCATCTCGCTCCGACTCCCGTGGTTCGACAATGTGACGATGTCCTGATCCCACCTTGATGGTCCATGGGTGTGCGGCTTCGTCGCCGGGCCGACAGACCGTCCCCGGTCAGGCGATCGGGCCCCTGAGGAGCGCAGCGTGGTCCGCTCACCGCGCGGCAGACTGGTAGGAGAAGGTTCACCGGCTCTTCATGCACGGGCCGCGGCCGAGTCCACCCGACGGCTCCCAGAGTCGCGTCGCCCCACACACATGTACTCGTCGCCCCTGTCCGGAGGACGGTCATGACCGCAGTCCAGGCGCCCAGGCGCAGCCGACACTCCCTCACCGCGCCGGCCGAGGCCGTGGCTCTCGCCGCCGCCTCGATCGGCCTCTGGGCCACCACCGGTTCCACCACACAGGCCGCCGGCCTGCCGACCCCCGATCATGTGGTGGTCGTGGTGATGGAGAACCACGCCTACACCCAGGTGATCGGCAGCTCCGGCGCCCCGTACATCAACAACACGCTCAAGGCGGGTGGCGCCGACCTCACCCGGTCCTTCGGACTCACCCACCCCAGCGAGCCGAACTACTACATGCTGTTCTCGGGCTCCAACCAGGGCCGTACTGACGACAGTTGCGTGGGCGTCGGTTCCCTGTCCACGCCCAACCTCGCCTCCGAGCTGATCGCCGCAGGAAAGACCTGGGCCAGCTACAACGAGACGCTGCCCCGCCAGGGTTCGACCGTCTGCAGCAGTGGTGATTACGCCCAGAAGCACAACCCCTGGTTCGGTTTCTCCAATGTGCCGACCAGCACGGCGAAGACCATGACGCAGTTCCCGACCGACTTCAGCGCCCTTCCGAAGGTCTCGTTCGTCGTGCCGAACCTGTGCAGCGACATGCACGGCTGCCCGGTCTCCACCGGTGACACCTGGATCAAGAACAAGCTGGGCGCCTATGCCGACTGGGCCAAGACCCACAACAGCCTCCTGGTCGTCACGTTCGACGAGGACAACAAGCTGTCGGGGAACCGCATCCCGACCGTTCTCTACGGTCAGCACGTCACCCCCGGCAGCTCCAGCGGTGCCACCTACAACCACTACAACGTGCTCCGCACCCTGGAGGACCTGGCCGGCCTGACGACGCACGCCGGCAACGCGGCCTCGGCGTCCGACATCTCCGGCATCTGGAACTGACACCCGTGTATCTCCGTCCCGGCGGAGCACCAGGGGGCGGGCAGGCGCTGGTGGGCACCGGTCAGGCCCTGGCAAGGATCGCCTGCTCACTTGCGTTCGGCGCCGCCTGGAGCCTGTGGGACGGGCGGACGAGTCTCACCGTCACCGCTGCGGCGCTGACGGTGAGTGCTTTGACGGCCTCGATCGTCCTCAGCGGCGCAGATCGTGACGCGAAGTGTGCCGCGGACCGTTCCGGCCGACGGCACCGGTGCGCTCCGTCGGTGATGGCCCCCGCCGTCGCCCCGGCCTTTCCGGGGTGACGGCTCAGCAGGCCGGGCAGAGTACGGGATGGGGGGCGCCGGGCCCCGGTCATCCGATCAGGGCTGCACATCCTCCGGAATGCTGACCAGCCAGCGGGTCTCCCGGCGAGGCCGCAGATACAGCGCCCAGTAGAGCGTGGCGACCGCGGTGATCCCGCCGGTCCACAGCAGGTACTCGGTCTCCTGCTGGGTCAGGATGTACGCGAGCACGGCGATGAGCAGTACGGGGATCGCAGGCCACAGCGGCATGCGCCAGGCCGGTGCCTCGCGGTGCGTGCCGCGGCGGCAGAGCAGTGCCGCGACCGCGACCAGCAGATACATGCCGGTGACGGAGACGCCGGTGACGCCGTACAGGGTGTCGAGGTTGACGAAGCAGAGCGCCGCGCCGGGGACGCCGACGACCAGGGTCGCCACCCACGGGGAGCCGAACCGGCCGAGTCGGGACAGAGCGTTGTTGATCGGCTCGGGCCATGCCTTGTCGCGGGCGGAGGCGAACAGGACCCGTGAGTTCTGGATGACCATGACGATGCCCGCGTTGATGATCGCGAGGGCTACGCAGAGGCTGACGAACGTACCGACGGCCGAGTTGGACCAGGCGGCGACCATGGTGTTGAGGTCGCCCGAGGTCAGGGCCGCGAGGTCCGGGGCGCCCAGCGTGATGGCGATGACCGGGACGAGGATGACCGCGGTGGAGATGGCGAGGGTGGCGAGTACGGTGCGGGCCACGTTGCGCCGAGGGTTCTCCAACTCCTCCGAGAGATAGACGGCCGTGGAGAAGCCCTGGGTGATGAACAGCGCGATCGCGAGCCCGGAAACCACCATCATCGCGGTGACCGTGGAGGTCGTGCTGCCCGAGGAGGCGACCGACCCGTGCACCAGCGCGGAGGCCCCGCGCTCGGAGTGCGCGAAGCCGAGAACGGCGACGACGCCCGCCGCGATCACTTCGAGGACGAGGAAGATCCCGGTGATCCACGCGTTGGCGCGCAGGTCCAGGAGACCGGCGAGGGTGGCGAGCACCATGACGCCGGCGCCCGCGGCGGGTGCCGGAATGTGCACGACGGGAGCGAGATAGTCGGCCGTCCCCATGGCGATGACCGGGGGCACGACCATCACGACCAGCAGGGAGAGCACGAAGACCAGCCACCCGGCCAGCCGTCCCGCCATGGTCGACACCATGGCGTACTCACCTCCCGCACTCGGTATGAGGGTGCCCAGCTCCGAGTAACAGAAGGCGACCGCGATACAGAGCAGCGAGCCGATGGCAATGGTGAGAGCGGTGTACGTACCGAGGCTGGAGAACAGGTCAGGTACAACCACGAAGAGTGTCGAAGCGGGCGTCACGCAGGAGAGCGTGAGCAGTGTCCCGCCCACGACACCGATGGAACGCTTGAGCTTCTGTGGAATGGGGCCGGTCGCTGGAGCGAGCGCCTGGGGAGCGCTGAGCGTTTCGGTCATCGTGCGATTCCGATCAACAGGTGCGGTGTCTGAGCGCGGGAGCGGTATCGCCTCCAGACGAGGACGTGGTGAATGGTTTCGTCGCTCCCAGCGCGACATGCAATCCTGACGAGTTCCGTAGGTCAAGAGAGGTTCACCTTCGGAATTCGTTGTTTGGGTGACCAGATCCGACGATTTGGCGTTAAGAGTGCGTCATCCTCTGGGGATCGGCGGGTGCGGGAACCGCAGCAGGATCCGGTGCAAAGTTTCGCCGATTCCAGATTCCGGAAGGGTGCGGGCGTCCCGGGCGCCACGATGCGCGGATGGCCGCGGGTCGCGCATCCACGGTCTTGATGCCAGCCTGGTGACATGGCTTGGGCGTCATGGACGACTCGCGGTGTGTTCTCCGGGCACGGTGGCGTGCTCACGGACGAGGTCGGCGTCCTGTCCGGAGACCTGACCGTTCACACGACCTGGGCCGATGACACGGCCCAGGTCACTGTGCAGTACACGGGTGCGATCGACTGGTTCACCATGTCGGGCAGCCCCGTGCCGTGCTGCTCGGAGGGTGACAGCCGACGCCTTCACGAGGCGGTGGTGGAGTCCGTCCGGGAGGGAGCAGCGGCCACGGTTCCGAGGCCTCCGCCGCGGAAGCCGGAGCGACCGACCGAGAGCGCCCAGGAGTGAGAGTCATGTCGACGGGGGCGCGGGTGTTGCGGTCCGGATCACCGGGTGGCGGCCCGGTTCGGTCGGTGCGGCGGTGTCAGGTGCGCGCTCGCCCTCAAGTCCCGGATCACTAGGATCTCTTGCGTGAGCCGAGCCTTCAGTGGTTGGACAGAGCAAGCATTCGAGCTGCTTCTCCGGTTGGAGGGCACACCCCCGCAAGAAGCGCGCGAGAAGCGCCGAAAGGACCGGGAGCACCTCGTCCGGCAGCCCATGATCGCGTTGCTGAACGATGTGGCCGACGCGGACCGGGCGTACGAAGACTTCTCCGTCTGGGGGTTCCGGAAGGACCCGTGGTGGTGGCAGCACCAAGTGGCGGTGATCCGGATCGCGCGCAACGTCGAGATCGGTCTCCGCTTCGACCTCGACGGGCTCCGGATCAAGGGGGGCTGGGCCTACCCGGACCCGGGGCAGGTCCCATTGTTCCGTGCGGCCGTTGCCGCGCAGGACAGTGGACGCGAGCTGGTGCGCGCCATCGAGGCATTGGGGGCGCAGGGGTACCAGATCACCGGGGACACCATGAAGCGCATGCCACGCGGTCATGACGCCGGTCATCCCCGTGCCGACCTTCTCCGGTACCGCTCGGTCTCCGCTGCCCGTCCCCTCGGCGGGGACTGCGCGCAGCACACGTCGACACTGGTCGAGGCCGTGCTCCAAGCGGCGAATGAGTTGGAGCCCCTGCTCTCCTGGCTCGCCGGCCATGTGGCCGTTACCGCTTCCCGTCGGCGCACCGACTAGTGCCGCGACCGGCAAGGTTTGCCCGTCAAGGAGCGGCGATCGGTGCGTGTCGCAAGGCGACCGGAAGCCCTTGGGTGGGGCCTCCCCTGCTCGAACGTAGCTGAGAGCTTGAGGAAGGAGCTACCTGGGCTTTTGACCAACGCCGCGAGCGCGCGTGCCGGGCGTCGCGACGGGGCAAACCTTGCCGGTCGCGGCACTGGCACCGCTTCCGCATGCCGTCCAGGCGGGTGAGCAGCCGAAAGGCGGTCCCTGACCGGCGGGTGTGGTCCTTTCCGAGGGGCCTGTTCGGCCCCTCGGAACCCGTCGGTCCTGAACCGCCATCGGCACTGCTGCGACTCAGTAGGCCCCGAAGACGTTGTCGATGGAGCCGTACTTGTCGGCGGCGTAGTTGCACGCTGCGGTGATGTTGGCGACCGGGTGGTAGCTGTCCATCGGCGTACCGGGCACGTGGTAGGCACGGAACGTCGGGTCGATGATCTGGAGGAGGCCCTTGGACGGCGTTCCGGCGGCGGCGTTCGAGTCCCAGTTGTTGATGGCCAGGGGGTTGCCGGAGGACTCGCGCATGATGTTGCGGTGGATGCCGTTGTAGCTGCCGGGGATGCCGTGCTGGGCCATGACGGCCAGCGACTCCTTGATCCAGCCGTCCAGATTGTTCGTGTACGTCGCGGGCTGCACGGCCGGTGCGGCAGTGACAGTGGCGGCCGTAGCGGTTGCGGAAGTCTTGGACTCGGCCTGGGCGCCGATTGTCAGCTTCATGCCCGGGAGAACCAGTGCGGGGTTTTCGCCGACGATCTCTCGATTGTGCTCGTACAGCTTCTGCCAGCCGCCGCTGAGGGAATGCGCCTGCGCGATCTTGGAAAGGGTATCGCCAGCGATCACGGAATAGATGGTGGGCGCGGTCTTCTGCGCGGACGTTTCCTTGACGGCGGCGACGGTCGACGCCGCAGCCTTTCCGGCGGTGACGGACTGGGCCGGCGCGGCCGAGGCGAAGTCGGCACCGATCAGCGGAAGCACGAGAGCGACTCCGCCCGTGGTCGCGGCGATGAGACCGCGGGTCAGCGAAGTCGGCTTACGACGAAGGTGGTTACCCGTTGTGGACATAGCGAATTCCTCTCCGTCGCCTACGAGGTGAGCTGTCGGGTTCGGACTGGAGATGTCCGGCCGCACGCAATGCGGCTTCACCCCGAGCCGTTCCGAATACCGGACCGGCGGCTTACCTGGGTCCCCCGCTCCCGCCGTACATGAGTGGTCGGATTGCCGGACGGCGGCAGGATTCGGCGTTCCGCCCGGATTGACGGTGACCGTAGGCGAGAAACACCGAAGGGAACAAGTCCCTATTTTTGGATCACAATTCATTTGCAAGATCGAATCGTGGAATTGGCAGTAATCCACCTCACTTCGCGAAGTCAAAATTCCTCGCACATAAGGGAACCGAGCTGCGCGCCGCGGCGGCTTGGGCTCTGAACGTGACTCACACCACAGAGTTCCTAAAAGGGGCAATTCGGCCAGCACTCAAAGGTCGCAACTCTCCCCAAGCACCCCTTTATCAACCAAAGGATCATTTCCATATAAATCACTCACATTTGGACATTTGCATGGCGATCCGAGTGGCTCTCGGATCGCC
>NZ_JBEOVN010000278.1:0-7636 GCF_040295565.1 Streptomyces sp. NPDC002785
GCGTGTTAGAAGCGGGGGAGAAAACGTGCGGGGCGCCCCCCATGGGGGGCGCCCCGCACGCGACAGCTCCGGCTCAGCCGACGAGGGCGTCCAGCTGCTCGATCGTGGCGTGCGACGGGGTCCGGCGCGTGCTCAGCTCGCGCGCGACGTCCTCGGCGTCGCGCAGCACCCGTACCGCGTTCTGCCAGGTGAGCTTGGCGAGATCGGCGGTGGACCAGCCCCGGCCGAGCAGCTCCGCGATCAGGTTCGGGTAGCCCGCGACGTCCCTGAGGCCCTCCGGGAGGAAGGCGGTGCCGTCGTAGTCGCCGCCGATGCCGATGTGGTCGATCCCGGCCACCTCGCGCATGTGGTCGAGGTGGTCGGCGATCGTCGCCACGGTGGCCATCGGGCGCGGGTTGGCCGCTTCGAAGGCGGCGTGGATCTTCATGGCCTGCGCGGTGGTGTCGAGGTGGTGCAGACCGTGGGCGCGCATGTTCTCGTCCGCGGCACGGGTCCAGGCGACGGCCGCCGGGAGGACGAACTTCGGTACGAAGGTCGCCATGGCGATGCCGCCGTTGGCCGGGAGCCGGCCGAGGACGTCGTCGGGGATGTTGCGCGGGTGGTCGCAGATCGCGCGCGACGAGGAGTGCGAGAAGATCACGGGCGCGGTGGAGGTGTCGAGCGCGTCGCGCATCGTGGTGGCCGCCACATGGGAGAGGTCGACCAGCATGCCGGTGCGGTTCATCTCCCGTACGACCTCGTGGCCGAAGGGCGAGAGACCACCGACGCCCGGCTCGTCGGTCGCCGAGTCCGCCCACGCGATGTTGTCGTTGTGGGTGAGCGTCATGTAGCGGACGCCCAGAGTGTGCAGGGCGCGCAGGGTGCCCAGCGAGTTGTTGATGGAGTGGCCGCCCTCGGCGCCCATCAGGGAGGCGATACGGCCCTCGGCGCGGGCCGCCTCCATGTCGTCGGCGGTCAGGGCGCGCCGCAGGTCGGCGGGGTAACGCCCGATCAGCTCGGCGACCACGTCGATCTGTTCGAGGGTGGCGCTGACGGCCTCGTCGCCCGCCATGTCGGACCGCACGTAGACGGACCAGAACTGGGCCCCGACGCCGCCCGCGCGCAGCCGCGGGATGTCGGTGCGCAGATGGGCGGACTGGTCGGTGGAGATGTCACGGGCGTCCAGGTCGTAGCCGACCTGTTCGCGCAGCGCCCACGGCAGATCGTTGTGGCCGTCGACGACGGGGTACTCGGCGAGGAGCTCTGCGGCCTGCTTCAGCTGGTCCATCGGGCGGCCTACTTCCCGAAGCCGAAGGAGTCGGCGCCCTCGACCTTGCTGCGCAGCCGCTTGCCCTTCTCCGTCGCCTGGTCGTTCAGCTCCTGCTGGAACTCGACCATGCGGGCCTGCAGCTCGCTGTCGTGGGCGGCGAGGATGCGTGCGGCGAGCAGGCCCGCGTTGCGTGCGCCGCCGACCGAGACGGTCGCGACGGGGACACCGGCGGGCATCTGCACGATGGAGAGCAGGCTGTCCATGCCGTCCAGGTACTTCAGCGGGACCGGGACACCGATGACGGGCAGCGGGGTGACGGAGGCGAGCATGCCGGGCAGGTGGGCGGCGCCGCCCGCGCCCGCGATGATCGCCTTGAGGCCGCGGTCCGCCGCGTGCTCGCCGTACGCGATCATTTCGCGCGGCATGCGGTGGGCGGAGACGACGTCGACCTCGTAGGGGATCTCGAACTCGTCGAGGACCTTGGCCGCTGCTTCCATGACGGGCCAGTCGGAGTCCGAGCCCATGACGATGCCGACGACCGGCGCGGCGGTGGCGGGGGAAGTCATTCGTTGATCGTTCCTCTGAGGTAGTCAGCTGCATGACGGGCTCGGTCTCGCACGTCCGCCAAGTCGTCGCCGTAGGTGTTGACGTGTCCGACCTTGCGGCCGGGCTTCACGTCCTTGCCGTACATGTGGATCTTGAGCTGCGGATCGCGGGCCATGCAGTGCAGATACGCCTGGTACATGTCCGGGTAGTCGCCGCCGAGCACATTGGACATGACCGTCCAGGTGGCGCGCGGGCGCGGGTCGCCGAGCGGCAGGTCGAGGACGGCCCGGACGTGGTTGGCGAACTGCGAGGTGATCGCACCGTCCTGCGTCCAGTGCCCGGAGTTGTGCGGGCGCATCGCGAGCTCGTTGACCAGGATGCCGGACTTCCCGTCGGGTCCACGGGTCTCGAAGAGTTCGACGGCGAGGTGGCCGACGACGTCGAGCTCGGAGGCGATACGGAGAGCGAGCTGCTGGGCCTCGCCCGCGAGCCGCTCGTCCAGCTCGGGGGCCGGGGCGATGACCGTGTCACAGACCCCGTCGACCTGGATCGATTCGACGACCGGGTACGCGACGGCCTGGCCGTGCGGCGAGCGGACGATATTGGCCGCCAGCTCCCGTACGAAGTCGACCTTCTCCTCGGCGAGGACCGCGACACCGGCCCGGAAGGGGTCGGCCGCGTCCGCCTCGGAGCGGACCACCCAGACGCCCTTGCCGTCGTAGCCGCCGCGGACCGTCTTGAGGACGACGGGGAAGCCCCCGACCTCTTCCGCGAAGGCCGCGACGTCGGCCGGGTCCTTCACGATGCGGTGGCGGGGGCAGGGCGCGCCGACCTCGGTGAGTTTCGCGCGCATCACCCCCTTGTCCTGGGCGTGCACCAGCGCACCGGGACCCGGGCGCACGGGTATGCCGTCCGCCTCCAGGGCCCGCAGGTGTTCGGTCGGTACGTGCTCGTGATCGAAGGTGATCACGTCACAGCCGCGCGCGAAGGCACGCAGCGTGTCCAGGTCGCGATAGTCGCCGACGACGACTTCGCTCACCACCTGGGCCGCCGAGTCCTGGGGGGTGTCGCTGAGGAGCTTGAACTTGATGCCGAGGGGGATGCCCGCCTCGTGGGTCATACGGGCGAGCTGACCGCCGCCGACCATGCCGACTACCGGGAACGTCACTCCTCCAGGGTATCCGCCGCCCCGGGGGTCGCCCGACGACGCCCTGCGCCTGCCCGGGCGGGGCGGGCACGTCACAGCATCGCCACACCTGACAGGGCATCCACAGGAAACCCATGGACAGGCTGGTTAGCATGACCGGGTTGACGTAACCGACAGACGGGCTGAGCAATCACCATGAGCGAACGGGGCGCACTGCGGGCCCGGCTGGATCTGCTGGCCCGGGAAGTCGCCAAGTTCGGCGCGGTCGGCGCACTCGGCCTTGTCGTCAATATCGCGGTGTCCAACCTGCTCTGGCGCACCACGGACCTTCAGGTGGTGCGGGCAGGTCTGCTGGGGACGTTCGTCGCCATCCTCTTCAATTACATCGGCTTCCGCTACTGGACGTACCGGGACCGTGACAAGAGCGGGCGGACCCGGGAGCTCACGCTGTTCCTGCTGTTCAGCGCGGTGGGCGCGGTCATCGAGAACGGTGTGCTGTACACGGCGACGTACGGGTTCGGGTGGGACAGCCCGGTCCAGAGCAATGTCTTCAAGATCCTCGGGATCGGCATCGCGACACTGTTCCGCTTCTGGTCCTACCGGACGTGGGTCTTCAAGGCGCTGCCCGCGAAGGAGGCCGTGCTGAGCGCGGAGGCTTTCCTGAAGCAGGGGCGTACGGAGCAGGTGTCGCGGGTCCAGGCGCGCCCGGTGCGTCGGTAGCCCTCACCGCACCGGGCGTTCCGGTTCCTTTCTTTTCAGGGCCACCCGGCTGAGGAACAGGGCGAAGACCGCCGGCTGCTGCTGGAGCAGTTCGAGGCGGCCGCCGTCCGCCTCCGCGAGGTCCCTGGCCACCGCGAGGCCGATGCCGGTGGAGTTGCGGCCACTGATCGTCCGCTCGAAGATCCTTGCGCCGAGGTCCGCGGGCACGCCCGGGCCCTCGTCCGTGACCTCGATCACCGCCTGATTGCCGGTGACCCGGGTGCGCAGCGCGACCGTACCGCCGCCGTGCATCAGTGAGTTCTCGATCAGTGCGGCCAGCACCTGGGCGACCGCGCCCGGCGTACCGACGGCCCGCAGCCCCTGCTTTCCGGAGCGGACGATGGCGCGGCCCTCGCCCCGGTAGGCCGGGCGCCACTCCTCGATCTGCTGCTTGACGACCTCGTCGAGGTCGAAGACGACGGCGGAGCCGGTACGCGGATCGCGGGCGTTGGTCAGCAGGCGCTCGACCACGTCGGTGAGCCGCTCGACCTGAGTGAGGGCGATGTTCGCCTCCTCCTTCACCGTGTCCGGGTCGTCGGTGACCGAGATCTCCTCGATCCGCATGGAGAGCGCGGTCAGCGGCGTACGGAGCTGGTGCGAGGCGTCGGCGGCCAGCCGGCGTTCCGCGGTCAGCATCCTGGCGATCCGTTCGGCGGAGGAGTCCAGGACGTCGGCGACCCGGTCCAGCTCCGGTACTCCGTACCGCTTGTGGCGCGGGCGCGGATCGCCGGAGCCCAGGCGTTCGGCGGTCTCGGCGAGGTCCGTCAGCGGCGAGGTCAGCTTGTTGGCCTGGCGTACGGCGAGGAGCACGGCCGAGATGATGGCCAGCAGCGCCACCGCGCCGATGATCATCAGGGTGCGGCCGACCTCACGGGTGACGGCGGAGCTGGACTCCTCGACGGTGACCCGCTCGCCCTGCCCCCCTTCGACCGTGCTGCTGATCACCCTGCCGGTGGGACGCGTACCGACTTCGAGGGGGGCACGTCCGGGGATCTTGACCAGTGCGTAGCGCTTGCTGGAGATCTGCTCGGCCAGCAGCGCGGGATTGATCCGCTCCGCCTCCAGGAGCCGGCTCTCGAGGACGTTGATCAGCCGCAGCGCCTCGGAGTCGACGCTCTCCTGGGCGCTGTTGCTGATGGTGCGGCTCTCGACGATGACGAGGGAGACGCCGAAGACGGCGATCACCACGAGCACCACGGCGAGCGTGGAGTTGATCAGTCTGCGGCGCATGAGTGCTTCTGTACGTCAGCTCTTCTCGAAGCGGAAGCCGACGCCCCGTACGGTCGCGATGTAGCGGGGGTTGGCCGCGTCGTCGCCGAGCTTCTTGCGAAGCCAGGAGATGTGCATGTCGAGGGTCTTGGTCGACGACCACCAGGTGGTGTCCCAGACCTCGCGCATCAGCTGGTCACGGGTGACGACCCGGCCGGCGTCGCGGACCAGGACCCGCAGCAGGTCGAACTCCTTGGCCGTGAGCTGGAGTTCCTCTTCACCCATCCAGGCCCGGTGCGACTCGACGTCGATCCTGACGCCGTGGGTGGCGGGCTGCGGAGCGGACTCGGTGGCGCCGCGGCGCAGCAGCGCCCGGACGCGGGCGAGCAGTTCGGCCAGGCGGAAGGGCTTGGTGACGTAGTCGTCGGCGCCCGCGTCCAGGCCGACGACGGTGTCCACCTCGTCGGCGCGGGCGGTCAGCACCAGGATCGGCGCGGTGTGGCCTTCGGCACGGAGCCTGCGGGCAACTTCGAGGCCGTCCATCCCGGGCAGGCCCAGGTCGAGTACGACCAGGTCGATTCCGTCCTGGAGGCCGGCGTCGAGAGCGGTCGGACCGTCTTCGCGGACCTCGACCTCGTAACCCTCCCGACGCAGGGCGCGGGCCAGCGGCTCCGAGATGGATGCGTCGTCCTCGGCGAGCAGTACACGGGTCATGGAGTGATGGTAGTCCGCGCAGGACGGGTGCTGTAAGGCGATCGCAAAGGCCTGCGGGTCCGCAAGGAAAGCGTAGAAAGACCTTCGAATACGGGAGTGCGGTTCCACCGCAACCTGTGATTCACATCTCAAGTCCATTCATATCCGGCACTGTCGTGTCGTATGGTTACTCGACGCCTGTTGCACTACTCAAGGACCCTTGGGCAGCTTTTAGCGCCAAGGGTCTTTTTTTGTTCTGCCGGCTGGTACCCGCCAGTCGTGAATTGAGTGAATGACCTGTGGCCGGGCCCGGAGCGCGACGATGCGCACCTGGCGTGGATCCCGGTGCGGTCGGCCCCCGTCTCCTTCAGTCGGCTCCTCGACGAGTCCGGCAGTCGGGACGAACCCCCCTAGGCGTGGGGGTGGGGCGCAGCCGTGCCGGTGCCGGCCTCCCCCCACCGGGCGCGTAACGCTCACGAGGCGTCGCGTCCCGAGCAAGCAAGGATCGACCATGGCGTCCAGCCTGACGAAGGACTCGGCCAGTACTTCTGGATCCGAGAAGACCTTCTTCGGCCACCCCCGCGGCCTGGCCACTCTCTTCATGACCGAGATGTGGGAGCGTTTCAGCTACTACGGCATGAGGGCTCTGCTCCCCCTCTACTTGATCGCCCCCAACGGGCTTCACATGAACCCGGCCACGGCCACGGCGATCTACTCGGTCTACGTATCGCTGGTCTACCTGCTCGCGATGCCCGGCGGCTGGTTCGGCGACCGTGTCTGGGGTCCCCGCAAGACCGTCGCCGTCGCCGGTACCGTCATCATGATCGGCCACCTGACGCTGGCACTGCCCTTGCAGGGCACCTTCTTCGCCGGCCTCGGACTGGTCGCCATCGGCTCCGGTCTGCTGAAGTCCAACATCTCGACGATGGTCGGACACCTCTACGACGGCCCGGACGACCCGCGCCGCGACGGTGGCTTCACGATCTTCTACATGGGCATCAACGCCGGTGCCTTCGCGGCGCCGCTGATCATCGGCACCATCGGTGAGAACGTCAACTGGCACCTGGGCTTCGCGCTCGCCGCGCTCGGCATGGGGCTGGGCCTCGCCCAGTTCCTGATGGGCACCCGCCATCTGAACGAGCGCAGCCTCGTCGTCCCGAAGCCGCTGTCCGCCGCCGAGCGGGCGAGCACGCTGCGCAAGGGCATGATCTGGCTGGCCGTCGCGGCCGTCTTCTACATCGTCACGGTCGTCACCGGCGTCTACACGCTCAACTGGATCCTGGTCCCCATCACCATCGCGGGCCTGGCCATTCCGGTCGTCGTCCTGGCGCGCATCAAGCGCGACAAGGAGCTCAGCGCCACCGAGCAGTCGAAGATGTCCGGCTACATCTGGTTCTTCGTCGCCGCCGCCATCTTCTGGATGATCTACGACCAGGGCGGTTCGACGGTCGCGATCTTCGCCAAGTCCTCGGCCGACAACAGCGTCTTCGGCTGGGAGTTCCCGGTCTCCTGGTACCAGTCGGTCAACCCGGTCCTGATCATGGCGCTGGCCCCGCTCTTCGCCGCCTTCTGGCTGTCGCTGAACCGCCGCGGCAAGGAGCCCAGCACCATCGTGAAGTTCAGCTCCGGCCTGGTGCTGGTCGGTGCGTCGTTCTTCCTCTTCCTGATGCCGCTGACGATCGCGACCGACGGCCACAAGGCCGCCGCGATGTGGCTGGTCGCGATCTACTTCGTCCAGACGGTCGCCGAGCTGACGCTGTCCCCGGTGGGTCTCTCCGTCACCACGAAGATGGCCCCGGCCAAGTACGCCAGCCAGATGATGGGCGTCTGGTTCCTGGCCGTCACTGCCGGTGACTGCACCACGGGTCTGCTCTCCATCGCGGGTGTGGAGCTCAACGGCACCGGCGTGGTCACGCTGCAGGCCTTCCTCGCCGTTGTCGCGGGTGTCTCGATCTTCATGTACCGCGGCAAGGTCAAGCAGCTCATGGGCGACGTGCGCTGACGCACCGCACCCGGCTGTACGAAGGGCCGCT
>NZ_JBEOVN010000279.1:0-7635 GCF_040295565.1 Streptomyces sp. NPDC002785
CGGCGGGCACACGTGCCCGCCGGACCCGACGTCGACCCGTGGCCGGTATCAACAGCAACAGCAGGAACAGCAGCTCGCCGGGGTACCGGTGGAGGTGCAGTTCGACGCACCGATCTCGACCATGGCGTGACCGACGTTCACGGTCTCCAGGCCGGCGCCGGGCGAGGTGGGCAGGACGTCCAGCTCATCGACGCTGAGGTCGTCCAGGTCGAGGACGAGGTCGTTGTGCATCGTTGATCCCCTTTCTCAGTGGAACGGGTGAGGAATCGACCGTCGAACGGTCGCTACGCATCCTGCGACCCGGGCACCAGCCCGTCTCCACGGTCGGACCACAGGTCTGACCGCGGACGCCCCCGACCACAGGTCTGGTCCGCAGGCCGGGGCGGCGACAAGCTCCTCACCAGGTCAGCGGCGGCTCGTACTGAGCCGTGGGTCGGCGCCGGCCCAGTACGACGGTGAACACCGGCACCCGGGCCGCGTCCACGCCGAGCGACTCCCGCACCAGCCCGTCGTGGTAGCCGTTGGTAACCCGCGCCGACAACCCGGCCGCGGCCGCGAACACACTGACCCGCTGCGCGACGATCCCCGCCTCCTGATGCAGCACCCGGTACCCGCGCGCCCCGAACCACCGCTCCCCGGCCAGCCGGTCGGCGGTCAGGAACACCACCGCGCCAGCCTTCGCCGAGTTCACCGCCGGGGTCCGGTCGCACAACATGGCCACCACCTCCCGCCCGTCCCGATCCTCCGCCCGCACCAGGGACGCGGCCCCCGGCGGGCCCGCGAGGCGGTACCACCCCGGTGCGATCCCGGCCGCGTCGACCACCAGGACGTGCGCGTCCACCAGCGGCGGACACGCCGAACCGGTGTGATCACCGGGCACTGGCTCCCACGCGTACCGCAGGGCCGCGACCAGGTCGGCCACGTCCGGCGGCGGGCCCGCCGGCAGGAACATCCGGCCCCCCGAGTCTCGGACCCGCAGCGCCCCGGCCAACTCCACCCCACCTGGCTCCGCCCCGGCCCCGGGCACCCCGACCCCGGCCGGGCCGGGGGCCGGGAGCGGCAGCAGGAAGTCGGCCGGATCGACCGGTGCGCCCGGCCCCGACATCCGGGCGGCGAGATCCAGTGCGGTCAGCCCGGACCAGGCGTCCGCGTTCGTGGCATTGGGCGACAGGTGCGCCAGCTGGATCTCCGGCACCCTGCCCGCCTCCGGGAGCCCGGCCGACGGGCCCGGAGGCCCCACCGGCCAGTCCGCCGCCCCGAGATCGACCACGGCGAAGGCCGTCTCCTCCACCCCGTCCAGCCCCAGCGCCCGGTTGACCGTCGCGTCGTCGAACCGGTGGTGCACCCGCCCGGGCACCCCGATCGCACCGGCCGCCAACAGCGCGTTCCCCACCA
The DNA here is from genome assembly GCF_040295565.1 of Streptomyces sp. NPDC002785. Classification (NCBI taxonomy): domain Bacteria; kingdom Bacillati; phylum Actinomycetota; class Actinomycetes; order Kitasatosporales; family Streptomycetaceae; genus Streptomyces; species Streptomyces sp. NPDC002785. The sequence goes on from NZ_JBEOVN010000279.1 coordinate 1,396, forward strand.
CCATCCCGGCTTCCTGCGCACACAGCCGGTACGCGTAGTCGCGGTACCGGAACGCGCTCTTGCGGAACCAGGCCGAGGCCACCAGCAACCCGACCCCCGCGCCCGCGCCCGACGCGGCCCGCACCTCCCGGGGCACCCCGCCCGGCCGCAGCAAGGTCAGGGCGTGGTGGGCCGGATCGTAGTGGTAGCACCCGGCGGGCAGGTCCCCCACCGGCCGCGCCAGCCAGAGGTACAGCTCCACGGGGTGGAAACAGCGCGCCGAGGCCACCATCCGGTGGTACGGCCACACCGCGTGCGGCCCCAACTCGATCCGCCCCAACCCGTAGGTCCAGTACAGCAGCGTCGACAAGGCCCGCTCGTCCAGCGCGTCCAGCCGCGGGACCGCCGAGGGGTGGGCAGCGCGGAAGGAACCGAAGGACGACCGCGCGTCCCCGATCCGCCGCGCCGGCCCCGGCAGGACGTACCGGGCCAACCCCCGGTAGGTCTTGACCGGCAACGGATCGTCCGGACCGCCCTCCTCCCCGCGCCCCTCGGCGAACAGGTCCTGCACCCCCTCGAAAGTGCGCCACCAGAACCGCAGACCGGGCGAACCGAGCAGATCCCCCACGACGCTACGCATCGCCACGTCCCCGCGCCCCGCCCGGCACCCCGTCCCCGGCCGCCACCACCCGCACCACGAACGGCAGCAGCCCGGCCACCACCGGGTCGTGGTCGAGGGGAACGACCAACGGGCGCACCCCCCGCGCCCGCAGGGCCCCGAGCATCGCCTCCGGCCCGGCCAGGGCCCGCGGCGGCCGACCGCCCGCCGGATCGGGGACCTCGCACCGGCCCGGCGGGACCGGCGCGTACCCGGGCTCGTCCGCGATCACGGACTGACGGTCCAGCAGGACCGCGCGCAGCCCGTCCTCCACCGAGTCCGGCCCACAGGTCACCGCCACCGCCCGACCCCCCTGCCACCAGGCCAGGACGGGCACCCCCAGGGCCCCGCCGATGTCCGCCACCGCCAGCGTCCCCCGCGCCGCCCGCAGCAGGCCCCACAGCCGGGCCGCCCGGGGCGACAGGGCCTCGGGCTCGATCGTCACCGGCCGGGGCGTCACCGTCCCGGCCGCCACATCGGCCAGCGCCAGCCACGCGCACCGCCCGCCGAGTCCCGCGGTCACGGCCGCGTCCCAGTCCACCCCCGTACCCACCCCCACCTCGTCGCCCGCCGTGAACACCCGCTCCGCGGCCACCGCCTCGGCCCGCCCGGCGACTGGGTTCCAGCCCCACAGAGCGCCGCCGGGCCCGTACCGGCGCACGTCCGGCCGACGCGCTGCGTACCGGGCCAGCCCGCGCATCGCCGCGTCCCGACGGGCCTCAGCGAAGTCCAGGCCCACCCCGTACACCGGCCGGGCGTCCTCGGTGTGCGCGAGAGCCTTCGCCACGTGGAGTGGTATCTGGGTGAACTCCTCCTCGTTCAGGACGCGCAGCACCCCCACGTACGGGTCGAAGCAGCCGACGGCCCGCCGCGAGAATTCCTCCCCAGCCACCGGGGCCCCGGCGCGGAGATCCCCGATCCGCCGGGTGAACTCCTCGCGACTCTCGGGCCGGACGGGCCAGGCTGTGGGGTGGGGCAGCACCGTGTGGGTGGAGGTGCGCAGGGTCTCCAGATCGATCCGGGTCAGCTCACCGGCCGCGGCCCGGCCCACGGTGTCTCCGGCCGTCGCGGCCTGGTCCGGCGTGGCGCCGGCGGTCGGCGTGGAGGCGACCCCGGTCAGCGTGCTGAAGGCCGCAAGCCCGAGGTGAGAGGCGACCACCGCAGCGGCCGGACCAGTGAGGAACGCGTTCTCCCGGAACGGTCCGCGCGCGTCCAACCGTTGCCACGCCGAGTGCCAGCCGTCGCCGACCGGCCCGAGCCAGGCGACGTCGTCCAGGACCAGCCCCTGCACCAGCACGGTGCCGGTACCCCGGCACAGCCGGTCCAGCCGCAGTGCCCGTTCCACCGCGTCGCCCTCTCCGACGTGCAGCACCGCGTCCGCCCCGCCGACCAGGTCCTCCAGCCGGGTCCGCGCCAGGTCCGTCAGGACCAGTGCTTGGTCCGGATCGCGCTCCGTCGCCTCCGCCACCAGCTCCGCCAGCCGTTCGGTGTCAGTGGGCCGCTCCGGCGCGAGCGCCGCCCGTACCCGCCGCACCCCGGATCGCAGTACCGAGCAGACCAGCGCGACGAACACCGGGCCCGCGCCCACCACCACGACATCGGACCGCCGGTAGGTCTCGAACCGGTGCACGGCGCTGTCGCCGTGGTACTCGACGAACGCGATCTCGGACGCGTACGTCGAGCACTCGCGCGAGGTCAGCCCGTGCGGCAGGTCCGCGCCGGCGTCGACCAGACACCCGGCGGCGTGCAGTTGCCGCACCAGGGCGCGCACCGCCTCGCCCTTCTCACCGGGCAACCCCACAACCAGGTCATCGAGTTCGACCGTGCCGTCGAGGTGCGGAGCCACCCGGTCCAACCACCGGTAGGCGGACCGGCCGCGCAGGGCCAGGTCCGCGCCAGCGCCGAAGACGTGAACTCCGTCAACGGTCGGCACGTACAACACATCGGACTTCAATCGGGGGCGCATCGTCCGCCTTCGGGTCGCAGGTCCGCCGCTCCGCCCCTCGCGAGGCCGGGAGCCGAGCGGCGGTCGGGGCCCACCCGAGTTTCCGCAGAGGCCGCGGCCCCGTCTCCACGGCCGACCCACAGTTCCCACCACAGGATCTCCCGGCGGGTCCCGTGGTAACGCTGGGGGGCGGTTACTGAGGTTGAACTCGTGATGTCGCTGGGTTGCTCAGGTGGGGCTGATGGTCAGGCCGGTCTCGGCGAGGCAGCCGTCTATGAGGTCGCTGCGGTACTGGATGTGCCGTAAGCCGCGTCGGACGCGCTGGATGAGGTGTTCGGGGGTGCTGAAGGCGACGTTGGAGAGCCAGCCGCGCCGCAGAAGGGACCAGATACCTTCGACGGGGTTGAGGTCGGGTGCGTAGGGCGGGAGATAATAGATGGTCAGCCAGTCCCGGGAGGCAGCGAACTCCCGCAGGCCAGCGGCCGGCGCTGTCACGTTGTTGAGTGTGTGAGTGCCTGACGGTGTGTCGGGTTTGGTGGGGCCGGGTTCCGGCTCCGTGCTCCGGCCGCGGCAGGCAGACCGGCGACGCCGGTGACCTGATCCCAGATGGCGAAGCGCTGGTCATCTCGGCTCGGTAGCCGGGGGCTGTCATCAGGTGGCGGTGGGGTCGGAAGTGGGGTGAGATGCCGCTGAACGCGGACAGGAACTGGCGGGCTCCGCCGAGGCTGCGGAAGCCTTTCATGGCGCGTTCGCGTTGCCGGGTGGGCTGGTGGGAGTTCTCGGCCCGGTTGTTCAGGCCTTTGTGAGAGCGGTGCTCGACCGAGGGCATGACCTCGCGGTGGGCCGCGCCGTAGGAACGGAGCTTGTCGGTGACGACCACCCGGGGCACTGTACGGGTCTTCTTCAGCAGCCTGCGGAAGAACCGCCTGGCCGCAGCGGTGTCCCGCCGGTTCTGTACAAGGATGTCGAGCACGGTGCCGTCGGCGTCGACGGCCCGCCACAGGTACTTCAGCTCGCCGTTGATCTTGATGAAGACCTCGTCCAGGTGCCATTTATCCCCGGGCCGGAGCTGCCGGCGGCGCAGCGCGCCGGCGTAGGCCTGCCCGAACTTGGAGCACCAGCGGCGGACCGTCTCATGGGAGACGAGCACGCCGCGCTCGAGCATCAGCTCCTCGATTTCGCGGAAGCTGAGCGGGAAGCGGAAGTACGGCCACACGCAGTGCGCGATGATCTCCCGGGTACCGGTGCCCCTTGTACGACGCGGCGCGGACGACACGAGCGATCCCCCTATCCAGCACGATCGACTCCAAGATCATCCCAGGCCGGTCAGCCAACGTGACAACGCCGATGCGACAGCTGCGAGGCCGCCCGGCCCCAGCAGTTCGCGGACGTGATGCGCGCCCTGTACGAGAGCTGACCCGACCGTGCGAATGCTGTGCCACGACCACACGAGCCTCACCCGCCCCGGAATCGCACTGCAACCGACTCCACCGCTATCGAGCGCACACCAGCGCACCACTCCCCGATAACGCACCACGACTGAGCACCACGTCACCGACGCCCTTCACACGAACAGTCACCACCGCCCCCGGCGCCTGTCGGGGGCTCGTGCTTCCTGGAGGAGTTCGCCGTGCCCACCTACGAGGCCCTGCCCCGCTTCACCGCCGACCTGGACCGCCTCACCAACCCCCGAACAGCGCCGCGCGTTCCACCGCGTCGTCACCCGCGCCTTCGTGCCCGACCTCCGCGCCGGAGGCCGGTTCTGCGCCGGCCTCCGCGAAGTGCGCTGGTTCGCGGAATCTCATACGTCATCGAGTTCGAACCGGACTTGAAGACCACATCGGCTCGAAGAGGCGTGCGGGTTCCGGCCTGGTGCCGGGACGCCCGGTGAGGCTGCACGAGCCGATGCCGATCGTCACGAACTGCTGTCCGCAACGACGGCTCAGCTCGTACGCAAGGGTCAGGGATCTGTCCACGTGCGCCGAGGCTGGAGCGGGGAGGGGCCCGGCACGGGATTTCGCCAGCCGTTCGCGAGCCGTCCTCCTCAGCGGAGGAGTCTTGTTCAGTCTGAGCCGGGACTGTCAGGCCGCCTTGCCCATGACAACGTTAGGACGGAATCCCGTGACACTATCGACCGCCCGCCGTCGGCGTCGTGTTCTTGCCCGCTTCCTCGCCGCCGCACCGCTGCTGGCCGCAGGTGCCCTGACCGGCGTGCCGGCGGCGCACGCAGCTGCGGCCGACGACGTCCGCATCAACGAGGTGGTGACCACCGGCGACGTCAACGACTCGATCGAGCTCTACAACAAGGGCACCGTCACGATCGACGTCTCGGGCTGGATCCTCAAGGACAACGACAAGGACCACACCTACAAGATCGCCTCCGGGACCACGCTGGCACCTGGCAGGTATCGGGCGTTCGACGTCCACGACAAGTACGGCCTGGGCTCCGACGACCAGGCCCGCCTCTACCTCGTGGACGGCAAGACCCTGGTGGACAGCTTCTCCTGGAGCAAGCACTCCGATCCGTCCTGGTCGCGTTGCCCCGACGGCACCGGAGACTTCAAGCAGGCGGCGACCGTGACCCTCGGCGGCCCGAACGCCTGCGGCACCGGCGGTGGGGGAGGCGGCTCGACGACGCCGGTGGCGTGGCCCGGCAGCAGCAGCGTGGCGACCGCGGACGGCTCCAAAGTGTTCGGCCAGGACCTCAGCGGCCTCTACCAGGAGGGCGGCGTGCTGTGGGGGGCGCAGAACAGCGGCAAGCTGTGGCGCCTGATGCGTGACGGCTCCGGCGGCTGGAAGCCCGATACGACCAGCGGCTGGTCCTCTGGCAAGACCCTGCGCTTCCCCGGCGGCTCCGGCAGCCCCGACAGTGAAGGCGTCACTCTCACCGGAGCGGGCTCGGCCGGCGGGGCGTTCGTCGCGAGTGAGCGCAACGGTGACGCCTCCGGTACCAGCCGCCTGTCGGTGCTGAAGTACGACGTCAGCGGATCCAGTTCGTCGCTGACCGCCGCCAAGGAATGGAACCTCACCTCCGACCTGCCCACGACTGGCTCCAACCTCGGCTTCGAAGGGATCACCTGGATTCCCGACGCTGCCCTCACCGGCGCGGGCTTCAAGGACGCCTCCACCGGCGGGGCCTACGACCCGGCCCGCTACGGCGCCCACAGCGGCGGGGTGTTCTTCGTCGGCGTCGAGGGCACCGGCGTGATCTACGGCTACGTCCTCGCCGACTCCGGCCCCTACACCCGCGTCGCCTCCTTCAGCAGCGGCATGTCCGGCGTGATGGAGCTGCAGTGGGAGCCCCAGGCCGGGCGCCTGTGGGCGGTCTGCGACGACACCTGCGACGGCCAGCACCGCACCCTGAAGATCGACACGACCGGCTCCTTCGCTACCACCGCCGTCTACAACCGTCCCAGCGGCATGCCCAACTACAACAACGAGGGCTTCTCCCTCGCGGGCGCCGACGAATGCGTGGCCGGCGCCAAGCCCGTCTACTGGGCCGACGACACCAACGACGGCGGCCACGCCCTGCGCAAGGGCACCGTCACCTGCTGACCTTCTCCGCTCGTGTCTCCCGGGCCGTCGGCCTGCTCGTCGCCGCCGTCGTCGGGGTGTGGGGCGCCTCGCTCGGCATCGGCGGACTCGTCTTCGAACCGCT
>NZ_JBEOVN010000280.1:0-7464 GCF_040295565.1 Streptomyces sp. NPDC002785
CCCTCCTGGCCACCTGGACCGGCGCCTGCTCGATATGCGGCCAACCCGCACCCAAACCAGAACCACACCACAGGACCTAACAAAGCCCTACTAGTGCTCTGACCGGGAAGGTTCACCGGGTTGGTGGTCGTGACGGTTGGATGTGCGGTGACGTCCGATCCGAGCGCTGGAGGCGCGGTGGCTGAGCCTGTCCGTGTACGCAGGCTGACCAACCGCGAACAGCAGCCCCCGAACGCCGACGGGGCAAGTTCAGGAGAAGGACAGCGACAGAAGGATGACTCAGGAGGCGAACGGCTCGATCTCCCCCGCGAAGACGATGACCTGGTCGATGAGGCTCCGTCGCAGATGGACGACATCCGTTCCCGCCAGGCGGGGGCCTCCATCAGGCGTGGTGAAGACCCACTGGTACCGGGCCCATTCGTCAGGCATGTCCACCGCTGAGCAGCGCACCATCGTGCCGGTCCCCGCCGGGTGGCGCCGGATGTCCAGCACGAACCGCTCGACCGCCCCGATTCCTTCGCTGCGACCCAACGGCCCCCAGAAGACCACGTCTGAGGTCAGGGCCTGGGAGAGCAGGGCAGTCACATAGCTGTCGTCCGAGGCGTTGAACGCGGAGATGAACGTGTCGATCGCGGAGCGTGCGGTCTCTTCCTGCATGCCCCAGTAATACCAGCAGTTTCGCGTGCGCTCGACCCACGAGCCGCCTTCCGATCACGGTGAACCTTCCCGGTCACAGCACTCGCGGCCGGCGCGCTGGGGCTGCTGGCCTTGTCCTCTACTTCCTCGGCGCGCTCGGCGCCCATCTGCGGGTCGGCGACCACCAGTTGGGCGGATGGGGCGTGTGCTCCGGCCTGGCGCCGGCCGCTCTGATCACGAACCTGACCACCAGCGGTCCCAGAGACCTGGTGATGTGAGCAACCCCTCCCTCAGAAGGAGCCACACCCGTCTTCAAGAGCCGACAACGCCGTTAGAACGTTCCGTACGGATCACCGCTTCCGGATGGGGGTGCTGTACGACGCCTTGAACCAATGGGCGCCTTGGAGATCCATCACAGCTCCTTGCGAACCCGGTTCAGGAACACGGCAGAAGACCCGGTGTCCATGCCTGCGCGCGCCGTTTCAAAGAGCGCCCGCCAGTAGGTCATCGGAAACGGGGTTGTGAGGGCGAGCGGCCCAGCCGGCCACGCCGGCGAGCAGCGGTCACCCGAATTCACGTCCGGTTCCGTCGAGCCGGCACACGGATGGAGCACAGGCGCGGCCTGCGAACGAGTGAAGTATCTGCCTGGGCGACCGCTCGGCACATGGAGATCTTTAGTCTTCCGAAAGGAGGGGAAGTCCCGCTCCAGGAAAGAGGTTTGTAAATGCGTTCTGGCATGAAGAAGTGGAGTCGCGCTCTGGCGGTCGTGGCGCTTACTGCGTCGGCCGCAGCGGCGGTACCGGCCGCCAGTGCGGCAGCAGCCGGCGAGGTGTCGATCCTCACGTTCGCGGACAAGTGCCTGGACGTGAGGGGCCAAAGCGGTGCTGACCACGTGCAAATCGTGCAGTACCGCTGCAACGGCATGTCCAACCAGCAGTTCAGGATCAGAGACGTTGGAAACGGCGAGGTCGAGATCCGCACCTTCGCCGACAAGTGCCTGGACGTGAAGGGAAGGAACGGTGCTGACCACGCGCGAATCGTGCAGTACCAGTGCAACGGCCTGTTCAACCAGCGGTTCAGGATTGAGAACGTCGGAAACGGCGAGGTCGTGATCAAGACCTTCGCCGACAAGTGCTTCGATGTTCGGGGCAGGAGCACCGCCGACGACGCGCAAATTGTGCAGTACCAGTGCAACGGCCTGTTCAACCAGCGGTTCAGGATCTCCTGAATCTGCTCGGTCATACGCCCGGCTCCGCGCGTGCCGACGTAGCGGCGTCCATCTGGCGAGGCAGGCGCAGTGCGCCCGGTCACGAAGTCTCCTACGCATCGTGAACACCGGGGGAACCGTGCCTGCCGTACCCGTCATGCATTCTCGCCCCGATCCGTGACCACTTCCTCGAGTTGCTGCCTGCCCGCGAGGAGCTGCACCTGGGGGGGCTGCCGCAATCCGCGGATCAGGGTCGCGGTGGTCTTTGACCGCCTGTCGCCGGGTGCAGGTCAGCGACCTCTACGCACTCGGTGCGTTCACGGCAGAGGGCATCGACTGCCCGCCGCTTGGCCGTGCCCTCCTTCGCCTCGTAGCGGCTCAAGGTTGCCTTGGAGATCCCAACACGAGCCCCGCGCCATCGGCGGCGCAAAACGAACGCATAGCCTCACCCGAAGGTGGCTCGCTCTTGACCAGGCATCAAAGCACTGTTGGTCTTGGTAGGTTGTGTCGCCAACCAGGGGGTGCCGCGTGTCTCGATCCGATCTGCGAGCGCTGTTCCGATCCAATGATCGCGAACTGAGAGCGGTCGACTTTTTCGCAGACCGCCGGGACGAGTGGGACGCGGTGGCCGCCGCTCTGGCCCGGCATACCCAATGGGTGAAACAGCCTGGGTTCGACGTGGAGGACCTGGAATCCGCCAGGCGTAACGCCCTCGTCTTCTACGGGGTCGGCGGTATCGGCAAGTCCACGTTCTCGCGCGGTGTCGCAGGGCACCTGGCGGACCATTCGGCACACGGCGGTGACTGGCCGCCGCTGGATTCCGGGATCGGCCGGGTCGTGCCCGTACGCGTCGACCTGTCCAATGAATCGGGCGTGGACTTCGAGTCGTTGATGCTGGCCCTGCGTCTGGCGGCTTCGGAACTCGGCGAACCCATGCCGGCGTTCGACATCGCCTTCCAGCGGTACTGGGAGCGCAACCACCCGGGGGAGCCGCTCGACGAGTATCTGCGGCGGCGTACCTGGTTCAGCCGGTTGCCGGGCACACGGTCGCTGTCGAGCCAGATGCAGTCGGCGCTGTCCGATATCGCGCAAGCAGTGGCCCTGCCGGGTACCGCGGGCGCAGTCATCGGGCAGAGCGCCGGCGCCGTCGTCCGGGCCCTGCGCGAACACCGGCAGCAGGTACGCGCACTCGCGGAATGCCGTCGCCTGGCCGACCTGCTGGAGGCCGACCCCGACCTCGAGGCCCTGAGCTACTACTCACACTTGCTCGCCTGGGACCTCAGCCGGGTGCCGGAGAAAAAGCGGTCCACGCTCGTTGTCCTGCTGGACACCTTCGAGGATGTCGGCGACCGAGTGCACCGCGATCTGGAACGGTTGATCCAGCGCGTGGTGTGGCTCATGCCGAATGTCCTGTTCGTCATCACCGGTCGCAATCGCCTCCAGTGGGACGACCCCAAGCTCGAAGGTCAGCTCGACTGGGCGGGTCCGGAGTGCTGGCCGCTGCTGGTGGGCGGCGCCACCGAGGAACCGCGTCAGCACACGGTCGGCTACCTCTCGGCGGAGGACTGCGAGATCTACCTGTGCGAGCGGCTGACCATCGCCGGCCGACCGTTGATGGACGACCGGACCCGCCACATGATCACGGCGAATTCGCACGGCCTGCCGCTCTATCTCGACCTCGCGGTGATGCGGTTCCTGGATCTTTACCGCCGTAACGACCGTGCCCCGGTGCCCGGTGAGTTCAACCTCGACTTCTCCGCCCTCGTCGCACGTACGTTCCGCGACCTCCCCCCGGATGTACGCCGTGTCCTGCGCGCGGTGAGTCTGCTGGATTCCTTCTCGGTCGAACTGGCCACCGCCGCGGCCGGTCTCGATCGCGACGCCCCTGCCCTCGACCTCGTCGAGCGCCCGTTCGTCGACATGGACCCCGGTGCGCCGTGGCGGCACCGGCTGCACGATCTCGTACGGGAGGCAGTCCGCGAGGCAGACGACACGAGTGAGGACCGGTGGAGCGAGGCGGACTGGAAACGAGCGGCCCGCCGTACGTTCACCGCCCTCGGCCGCGAAGCGGCGAATGACGACCGGGCTCGCCTCGTGGCTGCCCTGCGCCAGGGGCTGCGTCTGGCCCGTGACTACCAGCTGGACCTGGACTGGCTGGCCGATGCGGCCTTCCGCTACGTGGATGACTTCGTCTGGGAACCCATCGAGCTGCCGGCACAGGATGATGGCGGCGACGACGCGATCAGTACGCCGGCCGAGGCCCTGGCCGTGTCGCTGTCGGCCATTGCCCAACGTCAGCGCGAACACCGTGGTCGCACGGCGGAGCGCCTGCGCTCGGTTCTCGACTCCGGGCAGCTCCCTGACCGGCTGCTGGAGCTGCCGCGATACTTCCTCGCGGAATGCGACCGTGATCTGGGGAACTTCGACGCGTCGCTGGACGGGATGCGTCAGGTTGCCGACGACGGAGGCCGCCTCGCACCCACGGCCGCACGAGGTCTGGTGCATCTGGCCCGCCGGGTCGGCCGCTTCGAGCGCGTACGTGTCGCAGTCGAGGCCCTGGGACCGGAAGGCCGAGCCGACCGGGCCCGTGGAGACCTCTGGTGGACGCAGGGCAACATCGGACCCGCGTGCTCCGCCTACGCCGCTGGACGAGACGAAGCACTCCACCTCGACCAGCCGGGCGAAGCAGCGCTCGCCCAGGCGTGCCTGGCCTTCGCCGCGGCCTTCCAGGACCGCCCCCGCGCAGCTGAGCAGATCGCACGCGCCGAGGACATGCTCGGCGGCGTCTCGATCCGTTGGGCGGAGATCCAGACGTCCATCGCCACACTCGTACGGGACGCCGGTGTCGCCGCGGATCTCGCGCAGCGCGCCGAGGACACCGCCTCGCGCGCCAGGGAAGCGGGACTCACCTCCTCCATCGCCTACATCCGCCTCGCGGTCTGCCTCCACTTCCTGGTGCTCGGGCGCCTTGACCTGCTGGACGAGGCGAGGGAGCGGTTGCGAGAGTGCGTACAGGGAGAAGAGTTCGCCTATCTCGCGGAACTCTCCTACCTGATGGCCGGCGAGGCGCCGCCGACCGATCTACCCTGCGCGCAGTGGCTGGACGGGCAGGCTGCCGTGCAGGCACGCTGGGTGGCGATCGTCGAAGACCGGCGCCGGGAGGCTGCCGCGATCAGAGGAGAATGAGCAGGTGGCGAAATACACCACGCTGGACCAGATCGACCTGCCGCCGTGGCGGGCCTCTACGGGTCGGCGAGTTCGTCCTGACAATTCTTGACAATCACGACACGGAGAGCGCTGAGCGCCTGGCGGCTCACACCCAGGCGCTCTTCCTGCTGGGCGTCCCGACCGTCGCGGTGGCGGCCTTCGCTAGTGCTCCTCCACGGCGGAACGGATCAGCGCAGCTGATCTCTGCGGGCTCAGAACTCCCGCAGACGAACCGAAGCGATGAACCTGGTCCATGCACGGCGTTGTACGGCGATGTGGGGGCCGGTTGGCTGCTTCGAGTCGCGTACGCCGACCACCGGGTGCAGGTCAGCGACCTCTACGCACTCGGTGCCGCTTCCGCCGCTGTACGACGACTTGAACCAGTGCGCATGCTCGTCATCCATCAAAACTCCCCACAGACCCGATTCAGGAGCGCGGCAGACAGTTCGATGTCCAATGCCTGCGCACGCAGATACTCGAACGCCAATTTATAGCGCGCGAGTTCCTGTGGCTTCTCCATGAAGAGCCCGCCGCCGATGATGTCCACGTACACGACGTCGAGTTCAGGCGCGGGGCCGCCGAGGACAACGAAACTGCCCACCGCTGCGGCATGGGCGCCCGCTTCGAACGGCAGCACCTGAACGGTGATGTGGGGCTGGGTGACTTGCTCGCAGAGGTGCTTCAACTGCTCGCGCATGACGTCGTGGCCACCCACGATGCGTCGGATGACGGCCTCATCAATCACTGCCCAGATGTGTGGCGGCTCGGCCCGGGCGAGGAGTTCCTGCCGTTTCATGCGGATGTCCACCATGTGGTGGATCTCCTGGTCGGTGCACCGCATCTCCGAGGCTCGATGCACCGCCTCTGCGTACGCGCGCGTCTGGAGCAGTCCGGGCACGTACATGCAGGCGTAGTGATCCTCGCTGACCACTTCGTCCTCCAGTGTCAGCATGAGGTTCATCGATTCGGGGATCGGGTCTGCAAGCGAGCGCCACCAGCCCTGGATGCGGGCTCCTTTGGCCAGCTCGACCAGCGAGGCTCGTTCCTGATCTGAGGCGCCGTATTCGCGGCAGAGGGCATCGACTACCGGCCACTTGACCGTGCCTTCCTTCGTCTCGTAGCGGCTCAAGGTCGCCTTGGAGATGCCGACTCGAGCCCCGGCCTCTTCCAATGTGAGGCCCTTGCGGTCGCGCAGACGACGCAGATCCGCGCCGAGCTGACGTCTACGGGTGGTTGGTCCGACTGGCATGGCTGTGGTCCTTCGCGTTGATCCCCAAGAGCGTGCATCGTGCGGAGTGCATCGAGCAAGACAGCGCACTTTGGGGGCGCGCGCCAGTCCATGTGCTCCCGTTGCATCGATATGAGAGTTCCATTTTGAAAGTTCCGCTGTCACCCTATGAGAGGTGCGGGACACACACGGTGACCCGTTGTGGTGGAGGAGTGATCGGCTTGGTTGAGTGTCGTTTCGGAGTGGAGAGAAAGGCATGGGACCTGGCGTTCCTGGCCGAGGCGGAGGAGCTTGCTGGTCTGCGGCGAGTGATGCGGTTGCACCTGGAGCTCTGGGGGCTGCCGGGAGTCGTCTACGCGGCGCAGATCTGCGTCACCGAGATGGTCGCAAATGTGGTCAGGCATGTAGGGCCAGGGACTCCGTCCTGTCTGGCCGTGTCCATGAATGGTGATCGCCTTCGTATCGAGGTAAGTGATCCCGATGTGCAAGCGCTCCCTACGCTCGTTAGGGCAGCGGGGGAGGCTGAAGCGGGGCGAGGCATGGCTCTTGTGGACGGTGTTGCCGATCGCTGGGGCGTCATCCTGCGCGGCGACTCCAAGGTCACTTGGTGCGAGCTGGTCACCGGCCTGCGGTCCGCGAATGATCACGTCGGTGGTCCCCAAGTAGCCAAGGCGGAAGCGGTGTTAGGGCTTTGTGGGCTCAGTGCCGTCCCGGCGACATCCCGTCGTGAACGATTGGGCCTGACTTTGGGGAGGGAGATGGCGATCGACCTGATCGCCGACCTCCTCCACTGGCTGCGTGCCCACGGCTGTGATCCGGACGAGGCCCTCGATTGTGCGCAAGCGCACTTTGAGGCCGAGGCGGCTGATTCGGCGTGAAGCAACCTTCGCCCGAGGAACTCATTGAAATCGCTGAAGAACTCAGTGACGTGGACGCAGATTGTGATTGGACAGAGTCGTACAACCTGTGGTCGCTCGTGTGCTCTGCTCAGCATTGTGGCTTCCTGCCGGGAGTGTCGGTCCACCAACCCTTCCCTCTCGGTCGGCGGGACGACTTCGTCCTCATCACAGTTGAGGTGGCACCTGCGATCGCGTTAGCCTCGATCTTTCGTGACGGTCCGTTGGTTTCTTCGGCGGGCCGTTTCGGTTGTTCGGGCTGTTGGTGGCCAGGCTGATGGCCCGGCTGT
>NZ_JBEOVN010000281.1:0-7431 GCF_040295565.1 Streptomyces sp. NPDC002785
TCCGCATACTGGATGTATGCGGACGTTCCGACAACGCGGCGAGGTGCCGTAGCTGTCGTCGCGCGCCCGCCAGGGATTACGGGACAGCCCTTGGGTCAGCTCGGCGGTACGTCCTTCCGCAGCCGGAACCAGTAGAACCCGTATCCCGCGAGAGTCAGCAGGTAGGGCCACTGACCGATGGCGGGGAAGCGCACCCCACCGATCAGTTCCACCGGATGACGCCCGCTGAACGACCGCAGATCCAACTCCGTCGGCTGCGCGAACCGCGAGAAGTTGTGCACGCACAGCACGAGATCGTCCCCGTGCTCCCGGGTGAAGGCGAGCACGGCCGGGTTCGACGACGGCAGTTCGTTGAACGAGCCGAGCCCGAAGGCGTGGTTCTGCTTACGGATCTCGATCATTCGCCGCGTCCAGTGCAGCAGCGACGACGGGGAGGCCATCGCAGCCTCGACATTGGTGACTTGGTAGCCGTAGACCGGATCCATGATCGTGGGGAGGTAGAGCCGCCCGGGATCACTGGAGGAGAACCCGGCGTTCCGGTCGGGCGTCCATTGCATCGGAGTGCGTACGGCGTCCCGGTCGCCCAGCCAGATGTTGTCGCCCATACCGATCTCGTCCCCGTAGTAGAGGATCGGGGAGCCGGGCAGGGACAGGAGCAGCGCCGTGAACAGCTCGATCTGGTTGCGGTCGTTGTCCAGCAGGGGTGCCAGCCGCCGCCGGATACCGATGTTGGCCCGCATCCGTGGATCCTTGGCGTACTCCGCGTACATGTAGTCGCGCTCTTCGTCCGTGACCATTTCGAGGGTGAGCTCGTCGTGGTTGCGCAGGAAGATGCCCCACTGACAGTTCTTCGGGATCGCCGGTGTCTTCGCCAGGATTTCGGAGACCGGGTAGCGGCTCTCGCGCCGGACGGCCATGAAGATCCGTGGCATCACGGGGAAGTGGAACGCCATGTGGCACTCGTCGCCGCCGGCCTGGAACTCGCCGAAGTAGTCGACGACGTCCTCCGGCCACTGATTGGCCTCGGCGAGCAGCACGGTGTCCGGGTAGTGCGCGTCGATCTCCTTGCGGACCCGCTTGAGGAAGTCGTGCGTCTCCGGGAGGTTCTCGCAGTTGGTGCCCTCCCGCTGGTAGAGATACGGCACGGCGTCCACACGGAATCCGTCGATGCCGAGGTCCAGCCAGAAGCGCAGCGCGGAGATGATCTCCTCCTGCACCGCCGGGTTCTCGTAGTTGAGATCGGGCTGGTGGGAGAAGAACCGGTGCCAGTAGTACTGCTTGCGGACCGGGTCGAAGGTCCAGTTGGACGTCTCCGTGTCGACGAAGATGATCCGGGCGTCCGGGAACTGCTTGTCGTCGTCGGCCCAGACGTAGTAGTCGCCGTACGGCCCTTCCGGGTCGGTGCGGGACTGCTGGAACCAGTTGTGCTGATCGCTCGTGTGGTTCATGACGAAGTCGATGATCACGCGCATCCCGCGCTGGTGCGCGGCGTCGACGAACTCCACGAAGTCGGCCAGATCGCCGAACTCCGGCAGCACGGCGGTGTAGTCGGACACGTCGTAGCCGCCGTCACGCAGCGGCGACTTGAAGAACGGCGGCAGCCAGAGACAGTCGATGCCCAGCCACTGCAGATAGTCGAGCTTGGCGGTGATGCCCTTGAGGTCGCCGATGCCGTCGCCGTTGGAGTCCTGGAAGGACCGGACGAGGACCTCGTAGAAAACGGCACGCTTGAACCAGTCGGGATCGCGGTCCTTGGCCGGGGTGTCCTCGAACATGTCGTGGACGGGCTCATTGACGATCATGGTGTGGGTGACCCTCCGGTCGACGGGGACGGTCGCAGGACGACGATGTGCGCGGGCGTGACGCCCGGCTCCAGACGCACATAGAAGGTCCTGCCCCAGTGGTAGGTGTCGCCGGTGAGCTCGTCGCGCACCGGCACGCTCTCGTGCCAGTCGAGGCCGAGCTGCGGCATGTCCAACGAGACCGTGGCCTCCTGGGTGTGGTGCGGGTCGAGGTTGACGACCACCAGAACGATGTTCGAACCCGAACGCTTGCTGTACGCGATCAACGCGTCGTTGTCCGCGGAGTGGAAGTGCACATCGCGCAGCTGCTGCAACGCCGGGTGGCGGCGCCTGATGCGGTTGAGCGAAGTGATGAGCGGAGCCAGCGAACGGCCCTCGCGCTCTGCCGACTCCCAGTCCCTGAACCGGATTTCGTATTTCTCCGAGTCCAGGTACTCCTCGCTGCCGGGCCGGACCGGGGTGTTCTCGCACAGCTCGTACCCCGCGTACACACCCCAGGCCGGGGAGAGCGTCGCGGCGAGAACGGCCCGCGCCTCGAAGGCCGGACGGCCCCCGTCCTGGAGGTGACCCGGCAGGATGTCCGGGGTGTTCACGAAGAAGTTGGGCCGCATGTAGGAGGCGGATTCGCCCGACAGCTCCGTGACGTACTCGGTGATTTCCTGCCTGGTGTTGCGCCAGGTGAAATACGTGTACGACTGCTGGAAGCCGATGGCGGCGAGCGCCTTCATCATGGCCGGCCGGGTGAATGCCTCGGCCAGGAAGATCACATCCGGGTCGGTCCGGTTGATATCGGCGATCACCTTCTCCCAGAAGATCACCGGCTTGGTGTGCGGATTGTCGACGCGGAAGATCCGTACCCCGTGATCCATCCAGAACCGCAGAATGCGTAACGTCTCCGTGACCAGGCCACGCAGATCCTTGTCGAAGGCGATCGGATAGATGTCCTGGTATTTCTTCGGCGGATTCTCGGCGTGGGCGATGGTGCCGTCGGCGCGGTGGTGGAACCACTCGGGGTGTTTCTCGACCCAGGGATGGTCGGGAGAACACTGGAGTGCGAAATCCAGCGCGATCTCCATACGCAGGGTGCGGGCGGTCTCTACGAAATGATCGAAGTCGTCGAGGGTGCCCAGCTCGGGATGGACGGCGTCGTGACCGCCCTCCGCAGAGCCGATCGCCCAGGGCACGCCCACGTCGTGGGGAGCGGGGGACAGCGAGTTGTTGGGGCCCTTGCGGTGGGTGGTTCCGATGGGGTGGACGGGCGGGAGATAGACGACGTCGAAACCCATGGCGGCGACCGCGGGAAGCCGTTCGGCAGCCGTACGGAAGGTGCCGCTGATGATCCTCGCCGGCTGTTTTGCCGCCATTCCCGGCTTCCCCGCCCCGGCCTTCTTCTTCCTCCCGGCGGGTTCGGCCGGTTCGACCCTGGCGCCCTCCGAGCGGGGGAACAGCTCGTACCAGGAGCCGAACAGGGCCCGTCGGCGCTCGACCACCAGAGGAAGCGGGCGGGACGCGGTGACCAGTTCGCGCAGTGGGTGACGGGCGAGCGCGGCCTGCGCCTCGGGGGCGAGCGCCGCGGCGAGCCGGGCGGCGGCCGGGCGGGACCCGTCGCACAGTGCGTCGGCCGCGTCCAGCACCGCCTCGCGCCCGTCCCGCTTGGGTACGCCGGCGGCGGCCCGCTCGTACAGCTCGGCGCCCTCCGCCAGGACGAGCGCGGTGTCGATCCCCGCCGGGATCTTGATCCGGGCGTGCTGCCGCCAGGTGGTGACCGGGTCGCTCCAGGCCTCGACCGCATACGTCCAACGGCCCTCGGAGTCCGGGGTGACATCGGCGCCCCAGCGGTCGGTGCCGGGGGCGAGCTCGCGCATCGGAGTCCAGGGACCGGGGCGCCCGCTCGGATCCAGCAGGACCACATTGGCGGCGACGGCGTCATGGCCCTCGCGGAAGACGGTCGCGGTGACCTGGAACGTCTCTCCGGCAACGGCCTTGGCGGGCCTTCTGCCGCAGTCGACGAGAGGACGGACGTCGAGGACGGGAATGCGACCGATCATGGAATCACCTGGGGACTGGAGCTCGGGCTGAACGAGGCGCGATGCGGCCGCGGAGGGTGGAATACGCGCACTGCGACCGATGGGGTCCGTCCTTTCTAGCTGCTCCGTTGACGGCTGATGGGGTGTGGGCATGGCCGCTCCTGTCCGCATTCACTCGAATGGCACTCGAATAGCGGGGGTGCGGATGTGTTGCGCGGATGTGAACCGGATGAACACCGGTCCCGCAGGTGCCCCGCATTCGTGCTGCATTCGGGCGGAATTCGCGTGGTCCCGGGATGCACTCGGGCTGTTTTACCTGAGAAGCCTTCCCACGCTTCTCGGGGGGTCAATCCGGTGGTGTGTCAACTACTCGGGCGTATCTGTGACGACCTGTTTGCGCCGAGCGCCGCCCCGCGTGCGAGGGGCTCGCCGGTGCCCCTCGGGACGCCACTGGGCAGCTTTCTCCTTGGGGCGAAGTGCCACAAGACCGAACGAGGGGAGGGAATTGGCCATTACCGATGTGGTGGATGTGCCTGGACAGGCCGTTCGGGGCCCGGGATGCGGATGAGGCGGGAGCAGGCGGGGCGGAGAGCGCCACGGGGCGGAAGCGGGGCGGGCGTCCCCGGTCGGCGGCACGCGCTGTGAGCCGGTCGCGCGCCGTGGCTGCGGCGTTCGGCCACCGATAACGTCGAGGGTGACGGAGAGGCGCGCACCGTGGTGCGTCCCCTCGGATTCGTATGTCCCCTGTAAAGGTGGAATACGTGAAGGCCATTCGTCGATTCACCGTGCGTCCCGTCCTCCCCGACCCCCTTCAACCGCTCAGTGACCTCGCCCGCAATCTGCGCTGGTCCTGGCACACCGAGACCCGTGAGCTCTTCCAGGCCGTCGACCCGGAGATCCGGCGGACGGCGGAATGCGACCCGGTGCGGCTGCTCGGTGCCGTATCCGCCGGGCGACTTGCCGAGCTGGCCCGGGACCGGCAGTTCCTGCACCGGCTGACCGAGGTGTCCGCAGACCTCAGGGACTACCTGGACGGTCCCAGGTGGTACCAGGAACGGCTGGCCCAGGGAGCGGAGCTGCCGGCCGCCGTTGCCTACTTCTCACCCGAGTTCGGGGTGACCGCCGCACTGCCCCAGTACTCCGGCGGGCTCGGCATCCTCGCCGGCGACCATCTCAAGGCCGCCAGCGATCTGGGCGTCCCCCTCATCGCGGTCGGCCTGCTCTACCGGCACGGCTACTTCCGCCAGAGCCTGTCCCGCGACGGCTGGCAGCAGGAGCACTACCCCGTACTCGATCCGAACGAGCTGCCGCTCACCCTGATCCGCGAAGCCGACGGAACCCCGAGCCGGGTGGTGCTCGCCCTTCCCGGTGGCCGTTCGCTGCGCGCCCACATCTGGCAGGCCCAGGTGGGACGCGTTCCGCTGCTGATGCTCGACTCCGCCGTGGAGGAGAACGCGCCGGGCGAACGCGAGGTGACCGACCGGCTGTACGGCGGTGGCAGCGAGCACCGTCTGCTGCAGGAGATGCTCCTCGGCATCGGCGGCGTACGGGCCGTGCGGACGTACTGCCGCTTGACGGGGCATCCGGCGCCAGAGGTGTTCCACACCAACGAGGGGCACGCCGGCTTCCTCGGACTCGAGCGCATCCGTGAACTCTCCGGCACCGGACTCGACTTCGACTCGGCGGTGGAGTCCGTGCGGGCAGGCACGGTCTTCACCACTCACACGCCCGTGCCCGCCGGGATCGACCGGTTCGACCGCGAGCTCGTCGCCCGGCACTTCGGGGACGACGGCGAACTCCCGGGAGTGGGCGTCGAACGCATCCTGCAACTGGGCATGGAGACCTACCCCGGCGGTGAGCCCGAGCTCTTCAACATGGCGGTGATGGGGCTGCGGCTCGCCCAGCGGGCCAACGGCGTCTCCACCCTCCACGGGTCGGTCAGCCGCGAGATGTTCGCCGGGCTGTGGCCGGGCTTCGACGCGGCGGAGGTGCCGATCACCTCGGTGACCAACGGGGTCCACGCACCGACCTGGGTCGCGCCCGAGATCCTCCGGCTGCGCAAGGGATACGGCGGCACTCCCGGACGCTGGGACTCCGCCGCCGACGTCCCGGACCGGGAACTCTGGGACCTGCGGCGGGCCCTGCGCGGACAGCTGGTCACCGAGGTACGCGAGCGGCTCTACGCCTCATGGCGCACCCGGGGCGCGGAAGCGGCCGAACTCGGCTGGATCGACAGCGTGCTGGACCCGGACGTTCTGACGATCGGCTTCGCCCGGCGGGTGCCCTCGTACAAGCGGCTGACACTGATGCTGCGCGACCGCGACCGGCTGAGGGAACTGCTGCTCCACCCCACCCGCCCGATCCAGATCGTCGTCGCCGGCAAGGCCCACCCCGCCGATGACAGCGGAAAGCGGCTGGTGCGGGAGCTGGTGCGGTTCTCCGACGATCCCCGGGTGCGCCATCGCATCGTGTTCCTGCCGGACTACGGGATGGCCATGGCGCAGAAGCTCTACCCGGGCTGCGACGTCTGGCTCAACAACCCGCTGCGCCCCCTTGAGGCCTGTGGTACGAGCGGCATGAAGGCCGCGCTCAACGGCTGCCTCAATCTCTCGGTCCTCGACGGCTGGTGGGACGAGTGGTTCGAGCCGGACTTCGGATGGGCGATCCCGACGGCCGACGGACTGGCCATGGACGAGGACCGCCGCGACGATCTGGAGGCGGGCGCCCTCTACGAGCTGATCGAGGGCAGGATCGCGCCGCGCTTCTACGACCGGGGCGGCGAAGGGCTCCCCGAGCGCTGGATCGAGATGGTCCGCCGCACGCTGGGCGCCCTCGGGCCCAAGGTTCTGGCAGGGCGCATGGTGTCCGAGTACGTGGAGCGGCTGTACGCGCCCGCCGCGGTCGCGCAACGTGCGCTGGACCCCGGTACGGCGCGGCAGCTCGCCGACTGGAAGGCCAGGGTCCGCGCCGCCTGGCCGCGCGTCGCCGTCGACCATGTGGAGGCCGTGGCGGCCAACACGGCGGGCGGCTCGGCCGAGCTGGGGGCGACCCTGGTGCTGCGGGTCCGGATCGCCCTCGGGGTGCTGGAGCCGGACGATGTGGAGGTGCAGGCGGTGGCCGGCCGGGTGGACGCCGCCGACGGGATCTCGGACGCCCAGGTCTTCCCGTTGAAGCCCGCCGGGGGCCAGGACCTGGAGGGCCGCTGGCTGTACGACGGTCCGCTGGCCCTCGATCGCACCGGACCGTACGGCTACACGGTGCGGGTGCTTCCCGCCCATCCGCTGCTGGCGACCAGCGCGGAACTCGGCCTCGTGGCACTGCCCACGGAGTCGACGGGGGACGGCGCGGGCCTGCTGATGCGCTGATCTGCCGGCCTCGGCCCGGTCACCGAGGTCGGCTTCGACGCCCTGCACAACCGGATGGGCATCGCCATGACCGACACCCAGACCCTCACCGAGCGGCAGCGGCCCGCCGGGGCCGACAACCTGATCGTCGCCCAGGAGACCTGATCCACGCGAACAACCCCGACTGACGGGCCGGCTGCCGCAGACAGGGAACCGCCCGGGAGGAGCGTGCGCTCCTCCCGGCACAGCCGCCCGGGA